>JAAXQB010000253.1 GCA_012329085.1 Methanosarcinales archaeon
TAAATACGCATTCGATTTCGGCTGGATTGGATTATCCCGGTGTTGGACCAGAACTTGCATATCTTGCAGAAAAGGGACGATTAACATTAACAACAGCTGATGATAAAGGTGCAATTAATGCATTTCATGAATTAAGTCGTGTAGAGGGTATAATTCCTGCATTAGAGTCGTCTCATGCAATATCACATGTTTTAGATAATGCAGAATCTGGAGAACTTGGGGAGCTTGTTGTAATTAATCTTTCTGGTAGAGGCGATAAAGACCTTGAAACTATGATACAAAAAATGTAAAAAGTATAAAAATAGACGTGAAATAATTATGAAAGGATAATTGTAAATATGAATAATTACAAAATAACATTAGATGAAAATGAATTTCCAGATAAATGGTATAATATACAACCGGATTTGCCAACACCACTTCCTCCTTCATTAAAACCAGACGGGAGTCCAATTGGACCAGAGGATCTATCTCCAATTTTTCCAATGGAACTTATAAAACAAGAAGTAAGCCAAAAACGATGGATAGAAATTCCTGAAGAAATTTTTGAGATTTATAAATTATGGAGGGCAACACCACTACATAGGGCTCACAGACTCGAAAAAGCATTAAAAACACCTGCAAGAATATATTATAAAAATGAAAGCGTATCCCCCGCAGGTTCCCATAAAGTAAATTCAGCAGTTGCACAGGCATATTTCAATAAGGAAGAAGGAATAAAAAATCTTGCCACAGAAACAGGAGCAGGGCAATGGGGCAGTGCTCTCTCATTTGCAACAAATCTTTTTGATATGACTTGTAAAGTTTTTATGGTAAAAGTATCATACGATCAAAAACCATATCGAAAAATTATGATGGAAACTTGGGGAGCAAATATTCATGCATCACCTTCAAATCTTACAAATGCAGGTTTAAAGATTTTACAAGATGACCCTAATTCTAATGGCTCACTTGGAATTGCAATTAGCGAAGCAGTAGAATATGCGGCAACACGAGATAATACAAAATATGCATTAGGGAGTGTATTAAACCATGTAATATTACATCAAACAGTCATAGGTCTTGAAACCAAAGCACAACTTGAAAAAATAGGTGAAGTGCCTGATATTCTTGCAGGATGTGTAGGCGGTGGAAGTAATTTTGCAGGATTTGCATTTCCATTTATAAAAGACAAACTTGATGGTAAGCTTGCAGTAGATATTATTGCATCTGAACCTACGGCATGTCCAACAATGACAAAAGGTGCATATTGTTATGATTATGGAGATATTGCAGAAATGACGCCACTCTCAAAAATGTACACACTTGGGCATACTTTTATTCCTCCAAGTATTCATGCAGGAGGATTGCGATATCATGGAAGTTCTCCGCTTCTATCTATTCTTTTGAATGATGGCACAGTAAAATCAAGAGCATATACTCAACTTGATGCTTTTGAATGTGCAACACTATTTGCTAAAACAGAGGGAATTATTCCTGCACCTGAAACTTCTCATGCAATAAAAACAGCAATTGAAGAAGCTATAAAATGTAGAGAAACTGGCGAATCGAAATGCATTGTATTTAATTTTTCAGGGCATGGATTCTTTGATCTTTCTTCATATCAAAAATATTATAGTGGGCAATTGGAAGAATATGAATATCCAAAAGAGAAAATACAAGAATCTATTGCAAAGTTACCATCTATTGAATGAATTTTGCATGTATGAGGGAGCGTTTGTATGAAATTATCTGAAAAATTTAACAGTTTAAAAATGAAAGATGAAGGTGCACTTATTACTTATATTTGTGCAGGAGATCCATCACAGGATTTAACAAAACGGTTTGTTAAAGCATTAGTTGAAGGTGGTGCAGATATTGTAGAATTGGGGCTTCCATCATCAGATCCACTTGCAGATGGTCCAACAATTCAAGCGGCATCGCAGAGGGCATTGTTGGATGGTATGGATACTGATAGGTATTTTGAACTTGTTTCTGAAATTTCTAATACTTATACAACCATTCCATTTGTATGCATGACTTATTATAATTTAATATTGCAAAGAGGACTTAAAAGATTTGTAAAAAACTGTACAGATTCTGGGATTTGTGGGCTCATTGTGCCAGATTTGCCAGTAGAAGAGTCAAAAATACTTTTAGATATTTGTTTAGATTGTGATATAGATTATATTTTTTTGATTACACCTACCTCCACAGATGAACGAATTGAGATGATACTTGAACAAGGATCTGGATTTTTATATTTGGTATCAAGGGTTGGAGTGACTGGTGTCAAAATGGATATTTCGGAAAGTACAAAAGAAATTTTATCTCGTGTAGAAACTGACATTCCAAAGGCAGTTGGATTTGGAATATCAACAGGAATGCAAGCAAAAGAAATTATACAAAATGGTGCAGATGGTGTGATTGTAGGTTCTGCACTTGTAGATATTATTGCATCTAATGATGATGTTGAGGGGAGACTTAAAAAGCTTGCAATAGAGCTTAAAAGTGGATGCATTTAAGATATGAATAAATCACTGTGTAGCAATCAATGGATGACTTTATAAGCATGTATTAAATGTTTGATTTATATGGATTATTTCAATTTTAAATTTATTTTCTGATTAAATAACCCCCATCAAACACTTTATCAAAAAATAGGCACAATAGCAATATAGCAATTCTCGTTTTGATTTTATTTTTGTATATAACTTGTAAATGCACATTTCTCAAAGAGAAATATGTTATAGAAACTCTCTGATTTTCGTATATCTTTGATTTTTTTTAATAACTTATTTGGGACAAATGGGTGTTATCTTGTAAAATCACTCAATTAATGTGATTTGCGTTTAATATTATTTACAATACTTACAAAATTTTATTAAATTAAATATTTAATTAATATTATTATATTCAAAACGGAAATTATAATAAAGTATTGATGTGATGTATGACAATTAATGGTAAGTTATCATCTATGAGTTGTCTTACTGCATGGAAAATGCATATCATGTTCTTGATATCATTTATGGTGCTTTTAATGGAGCCTCATTTAGTTCTTAATTTACTCCATTAGGGCGATATAAGGCAAATAATTACAAAAAAGTTTAGTACATACTATAATATTCAAAATATGCATATATTATTGAATGGAAAGAAATGTAAATCAAAATTCTTTTCAAAAAATTAAATGATATGGGTGCGATACTAAATCTATTCATAAATCCACTTAATATTTTTGGAGGCTTTGATAATACGACTACGCCTCTCTCTTCAAGTTGAAAAATATGATCATTGATGGATTTCTGATTTAATGGATTATACCAAAGATAAATTCGACTTTCTTTAGAGATACCTTTATTATTCACAAGAGGGGATATATCATCTATTTGGTTCCAATAAATAGCAAGATCTTTTAAGTGAGAAAGATTAGAAAGAGGTGAAATATCGCTTATACGATTTTTCTCAAACCGAAATATTCGATTTTTAATAAATTTTGGAATGCAAAATGATTTATTCCTATCAATACCAAGTTGAATTAAACATGCAAAGTTAACAAGAGGGGACGCATCGCATATCCGATTTCTATTAATCAATGGCGTGTTGTTTCTAATATACCTTGGAATGCAAAATGATTTATTCTTATTAAGACTAAGATGAGTCAAGTTTGTAAGATTTTTAAGAGAGGTTATATCACATATTCGATTCATATTAAGACTAAGTCGAGTCAAATTTGTAAGATTTTCAAGAGGAGTTATATCAGAGATCCAATTTCCATGAAGGTCAAGTTCGGATAAGCTTGTAAGATTGGCAAGAGGTGAAAGGTCACTTATTTTATTTCTGCCAAGACTAAGAATGATTAAGTTGGTAAGATTGGCAAGAGGTGAAATATCACATATCTTGTTCATATGAATGTCGAACTCGATTAAACTATTAAAATTATGGATGGGTGAGATATCGCATATATGATTATTTCCAAGCCATAGTTTGTCTATGTTGACAAGTGTAGAAAGTGACGATATATTACTTATCCGATTCCATCGAAGATCTAGCTCGATTAAGTTAATAAGATTTGATATGGGTGAAATGTCGCATATATGATTATTTCCAAGCCAAAGCCAGGTTATGTTAGTAAGATTTGCAAAAGGTGAAATATCAATAATCTGGTTCTCTCCAAGACAAAGCCCGATTAGATTGGTGTGGTTGGAAAGTGGAGAGAGATCGATTATACGATTCTCATCAAGATTTACCCTACATAATAGATTAAGATTAGCAAGAGCGGCTATATTGGATATCTGATTACACGAGAGATCGAGATCAATCAAATTAACAGCATATTCTAGTCCAGTTAAATTAGAAATAGTTCTATTTGAGGCATCAAGCTTAGTAAGCTTTTTAAGATCTGAACGGTAAATATTCACATCAGGTCTAATTTTTAATGCTTCATGAATAGATTCTTTGAGATTTTGGTCTGATATGATTATTTTATCATCTTGTGCTATATTTCCAAATTTTGACAAAACCATCAGATTTATCAATATCAGAGATAATATTATTAAAATTATTATAAATATAATTTTGGCAGTCATATTTTTCACCTCTCCTATTTTTTAAAAAATTTTATTTTAGCTATGCATCCATTATATATTAAATGATAATAACTCTATCATAATTGCATATATCTTTTTTTAAATATATAATTTTTAAAAATAAATTTTTTTAATTATATATAACTTATCCTATTATAAACTCAGAAAATTTTTAATAGTCCATTTGGAACAAATGGGCGTTATCTCGAAATATAAAATTTAAATAACATCAAAACAAAAAATTAAGTTTTTCCATAAATCACTTCAAAAAAATAATGATGCATACAATTTTTCAAAATATTCACATTTAGAAAGTTATTAAATAATTGCAATATCTATTTAACAAATGCAAGCAATACTAACATACATTTAGAATTTACAGAAGATAATAAAATTTAAAAGGAAATATCAAAATGAACTCACAAAAGATTATAATAATAGGAAGTGGTGCCGCAGGATTAACCGCAGCATCAACAATACGAAAATATGATGCTAACATGAAAATTACAATAATCACAAAAGCCACACACATTGCATATTCCCCTTGTGCGATTCCATATTGTATTGGAAATGAAATTGAATCATTTGATGATATTGTAATGCACACAAAAGAAGATTATGCACTTAAAGGCATTAAGATAATTACAAAATCAGAAGTTATTGACATAAATTCAATTGAAAATAAATTAAATTACAAATCAGATGATGGGGCTATAAAAGAACTTAAGTATGATTCTCTTGTTATATCCACAGGCGGAACTCCATTTTTACCACCAATAGATGGAGTTAATCTTAAAGGCGTATTTAAAATAAAAACAATCGAAGATGGAATAAATGTAAAGGCATGGATTGCAAAAACAAAAAGAGTGGTAGTTGCAGGTGCTGGTGCAATTGGTCTTGAAACGGCATATTCACTAAAACAGATGGGTCTTGTCGTTACAGTTGTTGAAATGATGCCACAAATACTTCCAAGAGCATTAGATGTGGATATGGCAGGAATTGCAAAAAAATATCTCGAAGGATGCGGTATTGAATTTTTAATGAATTACCCAATTGAAAAGATAGTTGGCACAGAAAAAGTAGAAGGAGTCGTGGTAAATGGTAATTTAATTGATTGTGAAATGGTTATAATGGCAACAGGCATAAGATCAAATCTTGAATTAGCAAAAATCGCAGGAGTGGAAATTGGAAAATTTGCAATAAAAGTAAATGAAAACATGCAAACTTCAATTTCAAATATATATGCAGCAGGAGATTGTGTGGAAGTCATAGATTTTATATCAAACGAAGTCACTTTATCGCCATTTGGAACAACTGCTGTACGACAAGGGAAAGTAGTAGGTGCAAATATTACTAACTGTGATTGGGCTAATAAATTATTTAAACCAGTTTTAAATGCCATGATTTCAAAAATAGGGGAACTTGAAATAGGTGGAACGGGATATACTGAAATTCTCAGCAATGCACATGGTATTGAATTCATAGTAGGAAATGCAACCGCCCTCACAAAAGCAAGATATTATCCAGATGGAAAAAAGATTGAAATTAAAATTATATGTGATAAAAATAAACGAATAATTGGTGGACAAATAATTGGAACTGATAGAGTGGCTGAAAGAATTGATGCATTAACAATTGCAATATTAAATAATGTGGCAATTGATGATTTAGCGAATTCAGAATTTTGCTATGCACCACCCGTTTCAATGATTAATGATCCTCTTGCAATTGCTGCATGGGATGCATGTGAAAAATATGCAAATAAGTTCTAATTATTGATTAAAATATATGCAAATAATTAATTTATAATATACTTTGCATCAATAAAAGTTCAAACTCCTGCTCAATAAATTAAAAGTGTAAATGCTAAGAGAAAAGCTTTATATTTCATTAATTTAATAAATATATTAGAAAAAAATCATGGTATTTTATGGATTAAAATCCACTCTAATAGAAGTCGTACAGGCTGCATTACCCATATTTATATTACTTATTGTATTTCAAGTAGTTATACTTAAAACACCAATTAAAAATGTTTTTGAACTAATCATTGGGTTGCTAATGGTGCTTGTTGGACTTACTATATTCCTTCAAGGCATTACAATTGGACTTTTTCCACTTGGTGAGACAATAGGCAGCACACTTCCTAAAAAAGGAAATATATGGCTTATTATTATATTTGCATTATTGCTTGGATATGCCGTGACTCTTGCAGAACCTGCTTTAAGAATACTTGGGTTTCAAGTAGAAGAACTTACCGTTGGAGCTGTTCCAAGTTGGATGCTTATACATACTGTGGCAATAGGCGTGTCTATTGCAGTTGCCATATCAATGGTAAGAATTGTACTTGGAATTCCTTTGGCATATATTTTAATTCCATCATATTTATTTGCATTAATTTTAGTGCCATTCACTTCAAAGGAGTTTCTATCATTTGCTTTTGATTCCGGAGGTGTGACCACAGGTCCTGTCACAGTGCCACTTATTTTAGCACTTGGAGTTGGCATATCAATGGTTTTAAAGGATCGTGATCCTATTATCGATGGATTTGGATTGATTGCTATGGCATCAATTGGACCTATAATTACAGTTTTGATACTTGGTATTTTCATCAATAACATGCAATAGAGATTTATATGCTAAAAATAAGAAATTAAAAATTTCTCTTAGTATATAACTTTACAAGTTATAGAGGCTGCCTAACAATTGAAATCCTGTGTACAAATCAATTAATATTTATCACATTTGGGGAAATATTTATAAAATTATAATTAATAATTATCCAATTGGGATAAAATATAACTTAAATGTATAATATAAATTAGTTATTGGGCAGCCTCTACATACAATTAAAAAAATTAAGGAGTGAAATATAATTGCAAATAAACACCCACAATGTGATATATGTTATAGTAGAAAGACAAGAAGCTGAAAAAATTGTAAAATCTGCTAAAAATGCAGGTGCAGAGGGAGCCACAATATTTTTTGCAAGAGGAACAGGAGTTCATGAAAATAAAACTTTATTCGGAATTCCAATTGAATCTGAAAGAGAAATTATACTTATTATCACTAAAAAAGAGAAAACTAAAAAAATACTTGAAGTTGTGATTGATGCAGGTGAATTGAATAAAGAAGGAAAAGGGATTGCTTTTGTTCAAGATGTATCTATTGTGGCTGGTATAGTGCATCAAGAACAAAAATCATAGATTTTTTAAATGCTTATTTTCCACAGAAGAATAAAATTTTTAAATTTATTAATAAAATTAAAAATTAAATATCATTATTTTATATTTGGAATTTCTTCTATTTTTTCAATTCGCATAAGTGGATATTTAAGTTCTTCATTATATTCCAATCCTGCATACAATATTATATTTTTATAAAAACAAGAAAGTTTCACACTAAGCATTCGTCCTTCAAGCTCACAATATCCAAACTCATCATTTAAATTGGATTGTATCATATCTCGATTAATTGAAACTATTATGTTTTTAACATATGGCTGAACTGATATGCTTTGTGCTATTGCATTTTCAAGACTTTCTGCAGTTTTTAAATTAACTGGAGATCCTGTAAATTGATGATATAAAGCACCAAGCTTAATTCCAGCTTCAAATGCCGCATTAGTCATCCGTTCAATTTTCTTCACATTTTACCCATCAATTTTAAAATAAGTGCTTTTTGTACATGCAATCTATTTTCTGCTTGATCAAATACAACAGATTGCACGCCATCTATAACTTCTGCTGTGATTTCTTCGCCTCTGTGAGCAGGCAGACAATGCATAACAATTACATCAGGTTTTGCAAGTTTAAGTAATTTGGAATTGATTTGATAATCTTGTAAATCCCTTATCTTTTTATCTTTTATTTCTTCGTCACCCATGGAAATCCATACATCTGTATATAATACATCTGCATTAGTTGCGGCTTCTATTGGGTCTTGTGTTATTATAACATTTCCACCAAGTGCTCTTGCTTGTTTTATAATTTCAGCATCAGGCTCATATCCTTTTGGGCATGCGACTATTATATCCATTCCAACAATTGCACAACCTAAAATCTCTGAATTGCAAACATTATTTCCATCTCCAATCCATGCAAACTTTAATCCTTTAAGTGTGTTTTTATATTCTCTAATTGTAAGAAAATCAGCAAGCACTTGGCAAGGGTGTTCTTTATCAGACAATGCATTTATCACAGGTACAGTTGAATGTATGCTAAGATTTTTAATTTGTTCATGACTATTAACTCGTGCAATAATGCTATGCACATATCTTGATAATACTTTTGCCGTATCTGACATACTTTCTCCTCGCCCTATTTGGATATCCCTATAATTAAGATATATTGAATTTCCACCAAGTTCATATACGGCAACTTCAAATGAAACTCTTGTTCTAGTTGAGGATTTTTCAAAAATCATTGAAAAACTCTTATTTTTAAGAGCGTTCTCTTCTAACTTATTTCTATTTTCCTTTAAATCAGATGCTTTATCAAGCAATTGGTTTATTTCCTTTTTGGAGAGATCGGTCATTGAAATCAAATGTTTTAGCACTTTTTTATTGCACTCGTTTCTAATTTGAGTCATATGTGTAATTCGTTTTTGTATCAATTCAGAAGTTCCAATATCTTTTCTTGAATGTAAGTTACCCTCAATATTATCTAATGCATTTTGAGATGTTTTTTCAGCCTCATCGATTGAATCTGCAATTCCAACAACGGCAATAGCTCTTGATGTTGTAGTATATATAATATTATCTTTTTCATACACACTTGAATAAAATAGTAATGCATCACCAGTATCTCCAACAATTACTGCCTGATCTTTATCAGGACTATCTGGATATCCAGAAGGAACTGCATATTTACAAACTGTTGCTTTATTACTAAATTTAATATCCAATTTAGATAGTGTTCCATTTACAATACCTTTCATCACATCAACAAAATCAGTTTCAAGAAGTGGCAAAAGATTCATTGCCTCTGGATCTCCAAATCTGCTATTAAATTCAATCACTTTTACACCATGCTTTGTTATCATAAATCCACCATATAGAATTCCTTTATATTTAATCCCAGATTCTTTAAAAAGCGATTCTACAACTGCATTCATAATTTTTTTTGCATCTTCAACATCGTGTGGAGTAATAAATGGAAGTGAATGATTTTTATCAGTATAAGACCCCATGCCACCAGTATTTGGACCTATATCTCCATCGAATGCCCTTTTGTGATCTTGAACTATTGGCATAAATACAATTGATTTTCCATCAACAAAACCATGTAGCGTAAATTCTTCGCCTTCTAATTTTTCTTCAACTACTACGGCATCATTTTTAACAAGTTCTTTTGCATAATTAATTGCAGATTCAATTGTTGGAAGTTGATCTCCCATCACTTTAACACCCTTGCCACCTGTAAGCCCAGCAGGTTTTATTGCAACAAATTCAAGTTCTTTAATATATTTTTCAAGTGTATTATTGTCTTTAAAAAATATTTTAAATCGTGGATTTCCATGAATATTATGAGTTTCCATAAAATTTCGCGTCCATGCTTTGTCAAACTCAATTTGTGCGACCTGTTTTTTTGGACCTACTACACCAATTCCCTGTTCCGATAATGCATCTGAAAGACCTGCGGCAAGTGGTGCCTCCGGTCCTATTATTGCAAGATCGATTTTGTTTGATTTTGAATAAATCAATATTTTTTCAATATTGGTTTCATTTTCAATAAGAAAATCTTTTGAATTTCTTGCAATACCTGGATTTTTTTTTGCCATTACTGAAAAAATATTTGGTTTGTATCTACTCTTTGATATTGCATCAGAAATTGCATGCTCTCTTCCACTGCTTCCTATTATTAAAATATTCATGTATTTTACATCCTATGCTTTAAACTGACACTATTTAAACTATTTAAATATTAGCGTTTGATAATTTGGTTTATAATCAATTTAAGATATTTAACATAAATAGTTATGCTAATATCATTTACTACTATGTTTGATAGTGATATATATAGTTTTTTATGGCTCATTCGGAAAGCTCATTTGGAAAGCTCATTCGGAACGAATGAGCGTATGAGAATATCTTTGATTTTCGTTCTGAATGAGCGTAAACAATCATTCTTTCAGAATGAATTTAAGAAAATCTTTGATAGCTTGTTCAGAATGAACAAGCGTTTGCACATTTGGGACAAATGGGTGTTATTCGAATGAATTAGTGTATGAGAAACTCTTTTATTTTCGTTCTGTGTGAGCGTAAACACCCATTCTTTCGAAAATTTTCAGAGAAAATATTCTATTTTAAAATTTCTTTCATAGATTTTATTCAGAATAAGTTTAAGAAAATTTTTGATTTTAATTCTAAACAATCGTTAGTATCTAATTTGTAAAATTGTGTAATTAATGAAAATCTTTGATAGCTCATTTGGGACAAATAAGCGTTATTATTAACAATGAAATTAAAATTTTTTATAGTTCATTCAGAATGAATGAGCATTAGAAAAAAAAATTGATTTTTTATAATATAGGTCCTTTACAGATCACATATAATAAACTACCTAAAAAAAGTATATTATTAAAATAGATGCTCTGATGGGGATTTGAACCCCAGTCGAAGGAGTGAGAGTCCTACATGATTGGCCATGCTACACTATCAGAGCGATTATTATATGAATTTAATAGATATGTATAATGGTTTTAAATGTTATAAATATTTCGGTTAAATTGAGCATGCAAATTGTTTTATAAAAATCATATCTTATGGCAATTTTGGAAGCATTTTTTAAATTTAAATAATTTTAATATTTTTTAAATTTCATTTATATAAATGGCATACTATTTGATTTATTTAAGAGAAATTAAAATTTTCTATAAGCATAAAATTTTACAAATTATATACAGTAAAAAATTATTTAATTTCACTTTCCGCATCCATCCACCAACCCAAATAACTTATTTATTTAGCCCCCAAATATACTACAATTTATGCCAACCCATATATATATATATATATATATCAAAACAACCAGATGCATGAGTTATTATAGAAAAACCAATCATGCAATCCAATTCCCTTAAAACTCTTTTCAAAGATGTCCATCTGGAAAATCAAAAAAAAGTTAAAGAAATCAGTCTTGACCTTCTTGCAATTAAAAACATTCTTGACAAACTTGACTTTGATAATTTATTTAATGACCATGTAATTTGGGATTCTAATCAATGGTCAGTAACTCCTGCAGATTTAGCAAAATTGATAATATTTCTTCCATACCATATAACAAGTAGCAGAATCCCAATTTATCGAATAAATCAAGCATACGAAACTGTTGATATGGAATTACTTTTTGAATTGTATATAACTTATAAAGTTATATACTTAGAGAAATTTTTTAATTTCTCGTCTGGAATTTCCCCTTTAAATATTAATGATGATAATATTGGAAGGATGCTTGACAGATTTAATGAATCTGGATGCTCTGACTTTTTTACAAAATTTGCACTCACTGTATATGAAAAA
>JAAXQB010000190.1 GCA_012329085.1 Methanosarcinales archaeon
ATTTGCTTCCTCGTAATCACATGGGTCAGAGGTACTTGTTCCATCGGTCACCTCTTGTCCATTCGTCACCCCATCTCCATCACAATCTGCATCATTCCAACCTGCCGTTTGAGCCAAAGTCACATTTCCAAAAATATAATCACATGGGTCAAGTGGACTTGTTCCGTCTGTTACTTCTTGTCCATTCGTCACCCCATCTCCATCACAATCCATCGCATCCCACATTGCTGTAGTCGCTACCGTTACATTTCCTGTATCATAATCGCATGGATCATTATAGTCTGTTCCATCTATCACTTCTTGACCGTTCGTTACGCCATCTCCATCACAATCTGCATTATTCCAATCTGCTGTTACATTTGCAACAACTTGATTAACTGGATTATAATCACATACCTCGTTTACATCTGTTCCGTCTATTACTTCATCGCCATTCGTCACACCGTCTCCATCACAATCTGTAGCATTCCAATCTGTAGTTACATTCGCTATGATTTGATTTGCAGAATTGAAATCACATGGATTTTCTGGATCAGTTCCATCTGTCACTTCTTGACCATTCGTCACACCATCTCCATCACAATCTGCTGATGCCACCACTACTCCTAACGGATCACATGGATCAGTTTCATCCGAAATAACTCCTGCTGGTTGTACTGCTACTGTTCTTGGATCGTCGATTCCCGTTGCTTCCTCACAATCACTCAATCCATCTCCATCCGTATCTACAGTTGGATCTGTATTCAATAATGGATCACAAGCATTATATGGATCCGATGTTAAACCATCTCCATCTAAAATTGGTGAATTTGGAGTATCTGGATCATCCATTCCTGTCGTCTCTTCACAGTCCGTCAAGCCATCTCCATCACTATCGAAATTACTATTATTCGGAGCTGTTATTGGGTCACAAGCATTATTTGGATCAGTAAATCCATCAGGTACACCTACTGTTGTTGGATCATCTACCCCTGTCATCTCTTCACAATCCGTTAAGCCATCTCCATCCGTATCTGTTCCGTTTGGACAATCTGTTACCGTAATTGTAATGGTTGCTGTTTCACAAACTAGCGGTGTTGTAGCAGCATTACATACTTGATAATCTACCGTTACTGTAGTTCCTACTTCACTTGGATCTGGTGTATAATCTACTGTTCCTGTCGTTGGGTCAAATACTATCGTCCCTACTGCACTTCCAGAACCTAAGTCCGTAATCGTTGTATTTGCTCCTGGCAAGAAATCATCATTTTCTAAAATATCATATGTCGTTGTTGTTCCTACTTGAGAAACAAATGCATCATCATTTGCTACTGGTGTATTTGGATTCGGGTCTGTTCCGTTTGGATTTCCGTCTCCATCACAATCTGCTGTCGCTACTATTGCACCTAATGGATCACATGGGTCTGTTTCATCTGATACAACTCCTGCTGGCTGTACTGCTGGGGTTCTTGGATCGTCCATTCCACTCATTTCCTCACAATCACTTAATCCATCTCCATCCGCATCTGCTAACGGGTCTGTATTTCCTAACGGATCACAAGCATTATTTGGATCTGATGTTAAACCATCTGCATCTTGGATTGGCATATTTGGGGTATCCAAATCATCCACTCCTGTCGTCTCCTCACAATCTGTAAGTCCATCTCCATCACTATCTAAATTGCTATTATTCGGTGCATCAATTGGGTCACAGGCGTTGAACGCATCTGTAATTCCTGTGGGTACTCCTACCGTACTTAGGTCATCGACTCCTGTGCTTTCTTCACAATCTGTCAAACCATCTCCGTCTGTATCTGTTGGATCTGGACAGTTCGGTACGTTGATTGTAATCGTTGCCGTTTCACAAACTAATGGGATATTCGCAGTATGGCAAACTTGATATTCTACCGTTACTGTCGTTCCGATTTCTGTTGCGTCTGGAGTGTAATCTATTTCTCCTGTCATTGGATTAAATACGATTGTTCCTACTGCATTTCCAGAACCTAAGTCCGTTATCGTCGTATTCGCTCCTGGTAAGAAATCATCATTATCTAATATGTCATATGTTGTTGTAGTTCCTAATGAGGCAACAAATGCATCATCATTTGCTACTGGCGTTAATGGATTAGGATCTGTTCCGTTTGGATTTCCGTCGCCATCACAATCCGCTGTCGCTACTATTGCGCCTAATGGATCACATGGATCTGTTTCATCAGACACCACTCCTGCTGGTTGTACTGCTGCTGTTCTTGGATCGTCCATTCCACTCATTTCCTCACAATCACTTAATCCATCTCCATCCGCATCTGCTAATGGATCTGTATTTCCTAATGGATCACAGGCATTGAATGGGTCTGATGTTAAACCGTCTCCATCCAAGATTGGCATATTTGGTGTATCCAAATCATCCACTCCTGTTGTCTCTTCACAATCTGTCAGACCATCTCCATCACTATCCAAGTTGCTATTGTTTGGTGCATCTATCGGATCACATGCGTTGAATGCATCTGTGATTCCTGTAGGTACGCCTACCGTACTTGGGTCATCCACTCCTGTACTTTCTTCACAATCTGTCAAGCCGTCGCCATCCGTATCTGTTGGGTCTGGACAGTTCGGTACGCTGATTGTAATCGTTGCCGTTTCGCAAACCAATGGCGTAACTGTTGTATTACATACTTGGTAATCTACTGTTACGACCGTGCCTACTTCTGAAGCATCTGGCGTATAAGCAATCTCTCCAGTTGCTGGATCAAACACTACTACACCTACTCCACTTCCTGAACCTAAGTCCGTTATCGTCGTATTCGCTCCTGGTAAGAAATCATCATTATCTAATATGTCATATGTTGTTGTAGTTCCCAATGGTGCTACAAACGCATCGTCATTCGCTACTGGTGTCAATGGATTCGGGTCTGTTCCGTTTGGATTTCCGTCGCCATCACAATCCGCTGTCGCTACTATTGCGCCTAATGGATCACATGGATCTGTTTCGTCGGAAACCACTCCTGCTGGTTGTACCGCTGGGGTTCTTGGGTCGTCGATTCCACTCATTTCCTCACAATCACTTAATCCATCTC
>JAAXQB010000121.1 GCA_012329085.1 Methanosarcinales archaeon
CCCCATCCAAGTTCAACTTCTTTTAAATTTCTTGATGACATCCCTATGTCTGCAGTACCTTCATGTGCACCAACTACACCTGCAGTTGATCCTAATGAATGGACTTCTACTACCATATCTGGATGTTTTTCCATAAATGCTTCTGCAAGACCCGTAGCTACAACAGCTACTGATGAAGAGCCTGCAACAACCAATCTTTGGTCAATAGGTTCTTCAATAGGTTCTTCAATAGGTTCTTCAATAGGTTCTTCAATTGGTTCTTCAGGTTCGATAGGCACATCTTCTACACATCCAGCTGCGAAAGCTGCTAATACTATAATAAGTATTCCAATTATTGTTATTTTTTTATTCATGGGTATTTTACCATTTTTAGATTTTATTTATATAATTTTAAAATTTAATTTTACAAATTGATATGAAATTATTTTAAAATTTCATATTTAATCATAGATACAGACCAATGGTATATAAAAATTATCCCAATAGAATATATAGAAAAATAAAAACTATATATTAATATATAGTTTATTAAAAAATACATTATATTTAAAAATATTGAAAAAAAAATTAAAACGAGTGTGTTTACCACTCATTTAAATTATGCAAAAAAATTTATAAATTTATTTTTGCAAATAAAATGCGATGGTAACGCAATTCAATATTTTTGATTTATTAAATGTTGTTACCAAAAATTTTTTATAATTTAGCATAATCTAACTTTTTTAGAATGCCTATATAGTTTTAAAAATTATTTAATTTGTCCTATGTTGAATAATGTGCCAAGCAGTCTAAATTAAAAATATATTTATAAATTAGACATCTATATTAAATTTAAATTATTAAAGCACTTAATGACAATATATAACGATTGAGTGCATTATTTTTTACATAAATATTTAAATTGATTCATATATTATTCTTAATAATTTCATTACATTTAATTATCAATTCAACAATTTTAAACAAAAAATAAATTATATTTTAAAAATTTTCTGCATACAGAATTTTAAATTTATTTATATTTAAAAATATTGTTCATTTAAAAAACGATAAAAAAAATGAGTGTTAAGTATATAACTTTATAAATTATATGCAATAAAAAAAATAACTTAAAAATTGACAATCATTCCAACAACCGAACATCATTACCATTTAAAAATTTACCATCGCCTCTATTTCCAATTATTTCCCCATCATATACAATCTTTCCTCGAGATATTACAATTTTTGGAAAAATGCCATTCATTCCTTCATAAGGCGTCCATTTAGCTTTACTATATAATAAATCCCCCTCAATTTTAGTTATCTCTTTTGAATTAATAATCAATAAATCCGCATCAAACCCTTCTTCAAACACTCCTTTTCCAAGCCCATCAATTCCAAGTATTTTTGCTGGATTTTTACTTGTAACATCGATCATTCTTTCAATGGAAATGCGATTTTTTTTTACTGCCATCATTAAAAGAGGTATCAAAGTCTCAACACCCGGCACACCTGATGGGGCTTGTTTTAAATTAATTCCTTTTTCAAATTCTGCATGAGGCGCATGATCAGATGCTATGGCATCGATGTATCCTTTACTTAAAAAATCAAAAAGAGCACTTACAGTTTCTTTACTTCTAAGCGGAGGATTCATCTTACCAAATGTACCAAGTGAATTCCAATCATTGTTTGATAAAAATAAATGATGTGGTGCAACTTCTAAGGTTATATTTTTTTTGTTTTTTGAATGAATTAATTCAACTCCTCTCTTAGTGCTTATATGGCAAAAATGTGCTTTTACATCGCAAAGATCAATATATTCAATCGCCTTTTCAATTGCCTTAATTTCGCATATTTCTGGTCTAGCTTTTGAATGCCAATCTGAACCTGTATATTTAGTTAATAAGGATTCATATGCGAGTCGTATAGATTCATCTTCTGCATGAATAGTTGCAAGAGCGTTAAGTTTTTTTATTTCAAAAAGAGATTTTTTAAATGTTTCATTATCAATATTAAGCTTACCTGTGGATTCCGCCATGAATATTTCACCAAAAGCAATTGATCCTGCACAATCAAGCTCTTTAAGACTTTCTATATTATTTGTAACTCCACCATTAATCCCAAAATCAATAATTGATTTTTTATTTGCAAGTTTAAGTTTTTCTTTAAATGATTGCACATCAATTGTAGGAGGATTTGTATTAGGTTGATCAATTACAGTAGTAATTCCACCATGGCATGCTGCCATAGAGCCTGAATGCCAATCTTCTTTTTGAGCATCACCCGGATCTCTAAAATGCACATGCATATCAATTCCAGCAGGAAGAACAAGCATTCCTTTTGCATCAATTAATTCATTAACACTTGTAACATGTATGCTTTTTGAAATTTTTGAAATTTTTCCATCATCAATTGCAATTTCGCCTGATTGTAAAAATCCATTGAAAAAAACAGTTGCATTTTTAATTAATATATCTGGCATTTTTTTCTTTGATTGTAAGTATATGTTATGGTTGCTGTAAAAAATTTATATCAAATTGAATTTTAATCTAAATAATTTGCGGACTAATATTTTCAATCACTTAATTTATATCAATTTATATCAATTCGCGTTTATAATTTTTTTTTGTAAAAATTTGTACAATTTTATAATTGACTAAACATATGCGATTATAATGAAGCATATGTTTTTTTAAGTAATAATGCATCATCTTCAATATTTGGACTTTCACATATAACAAGCCCTTTAGCATTATATTCTTTAAGTGCTTTTAATAATTCAATAAATTTTAAATCAGATTCTAAAAGATTTAAATGATTTTTTTCGCCTTTCAATCCATAATTAATTCCTGCGATATGAATATGCATATCATTTAAACCTTGTTTTCCAAGTTTTTCTTCAATTTTATTTAAAACCAACAAAAATTCATCATAAGAATTCCACAATCCATTATCTCTTGCATGCAAATGTGCAAAATCAATACATGGAAGAACCCCTTCAATTTCTACACCAAGATTGATAAGTTCATCCAAATCTCCAAATTGCGTGGGTTTTCCAGTAGTTTCGGGACGAAGTGTTACTGAAATTCCTTCATCATCAAGTCTTTTTGTAAGAGTTTTTAAAATTTCAGCTACTTTTTTATACACTACATCTTTATTGATACCTTGATAATATGCAGGATGGAATACAATAGAATTTGCTCCACTTAGTGCTCCAATTCGTGCAGATTGATAAATTCTCTCAATACTTGCAGTAATTTTTTCAGATTCTTTTGAATTGAGATTTATGTAATATGGTGCATGCACACTAAGTGCGATATTTTCTTGTTTTGCAATAACATATATTTCTTTTGCAAGAACTTCTTTCATTCTAACTCCGCGAACAAATTCAAGTTCCATACAATCAAGATTAAGTAGTTTAACTTGCTTAATTCCTTCTATGCTAGTTCTTTTTTTAGTACAATGTGGCGTACCTGCGGTTCCAAATAGTAATTTTTTGTACATTTATTTTTTAAACAATTCCAAGATATAATTTTAATTCGCGCGATTTATCAATGGATAGCCTTTCTGCAATTACATCTATAAAAGAATCAATATCATCTTCTTCAAGTGATCTTATATCTTCTTTTCCAATAAGTGCAAGTCCTAATAGATATTCAAGCTCATCATCTGTTAATATATCTATTCTTCTTCTAAAATCTTCTGCTGATTCTGCAATTTTATGCGAGATTGGACGAAGAATAAATAAATATTGATGCCCCATATTTGATATGATGTTACCATTTAATTCAGGTGCAAGTTTATTAAATATTTTTATATCTGTTTCATTAAATTTTCGACTCATGATTTACTCTTATTAATTAACTTTCCATGAATATCAATCTCTCTATTTGAAATTCTAGTAGAAGATATTGGAATTCCATCTTCTGCCATAACGCTTTCAATTTTTAAGATTTTAATTTCTTTTTTTCCTAAATTGTTTCTTAGCTCATTAATTTTTAAAGAAAATGAATAAGTTTCAGGAGATACAATTATATAATCATAATCCATTGTTAAAGTAGTACCATATGCATCATTTAATTCAATTATTGAATATTGTATTCCTTTTATTGATAAACTTTCAATATATTTTAAAAGATTTGTTTTTCGGATAGAATAATCGACAACTCTTCGCATTTTTAATTTTGCCATTTTATTTGAAGTTAAACCTATATGCACAATTCCTTTATTTGCTATACTAAATGCTTTTTTTATTAATTTTTTATGCCCATCATGTAAATATTCAAATGTACCACCTACTGCTATTTTTATCATTTTTTTTATTTATGTGTGGTGTAAATAAGTTTGATTGTAAAACACGAGAAACGAGATAACGCTTATTCATTCTGAACAAACAAACGCTCATTCATTCTGAATGAGCTATTGAAAATTTCTCGTATAAACTTTTTTCTACTGTATATTAAAAATATTTTGATTATTTTTTAAGTTTCATTAGCGTATTTGAAATAAATGTACATTCAATAAAATTAAAATTTTTATAACCATTATTATACAATATCAAATAATGTTTTTTGTTTTTCCCCCTCAACATTTTTATTTTTTTTTATTTCTACAACTTCACCATCTACTCTTTTTAATATCGCATCATAATATTTTTTTGATTTTTCCATTGTTATAAAATTTCGTTTTAATCTCTTAGCAACTATCGCAGTTGTCCCTGTGCCTCCAAAAGGATCTAAAACTAAATCACCATTGTTAGAACTTGTTTTTATTATTAACTCCAATAAATTTTCAGACATCTGACATGGGTGTTTTCCTATGCGTTCTTTAAAAGTACCGCAAATTCTTGAAATTTGCCAAACATCATCAGGAACCTTTCCTAATGGATTTGCTCGTTTATCTTTATATATAAGTTGCTTTGCAGAAGGAACTCTTATATCCTTATCGTTAAATGTAAATTGTTCTTTGTTTTTAGTAAAATAAAAGATATGGGTATGTGCACGATTGAATTTTTTCCTTTGATTTTGCCCAAATGTATAATACAAAACAATCCAATTTCTAAAATAAAATCCTATTTTTTTTAAAATTATGTTTATCTCTGCTGCGAATTCATCACCAATTGCAATATATGCCGTTCCATCATCTTTAAGTAATCGATGTATTTCCTTTATCCATTTTTCTGACCAGCTATAATATTCTTCATATGGCATGCTATCATTATAAACATCGTATTTTATCCCTATATTGAAAGTAGGAACTGCAAATATTAAATCTACAGAGTTGTTTGATAATGTTTTCATAATTTATATACAATCACCCAAATATATTTTGTTTATTTCCATTGTTATTCTCATAGATTAAATAATTGACATGGTTTCATCTTAAATTGGATTTTTGTTGGATCTGGAGTTCCGCCTTTTCTTTGCATTGTAATTTTTCCAATATACAAACTTCCTCGTGGTGAAATACAAACTTCCTCCATTCCAAAGAAATTCATTACACTATTTATATCCATAAGTATCCATTCAGTTGTCTTATTTTCTTTATTAAGTTTTGTAACCAACATCCAATCAGCAAATAATCCGCCCTTTCCCCTAATTATATCACTTATTATTATAATTCTATTTTTCTCAAAGAATTTAATAATTTTATTTTGAATTGTTTTTGGCATTTCGTTCAAAAACAATCGTCTTTGATCTCTAATTTCTTTTATACCTGTTTTTCTTGAATGTTTTTTAGAGTCCAATTCTCCTATAAAAAGTTTAAACCAAAACGCAATTTCATCATCAAATCTCCACATTTTTTGATTGTATATAACTTGTAAAGTTATATACTCAGAGAAATTTCCAATTTCTCGTAGAAATCAACTGTTCTTTTATCAATTTGATTATAGTTAGCATCTGAGTTTGCTTTTTTGAGTGATAGATTTTCTATTTTAAGTATGTCTCTAATTTTTATAATTACTCTTATTTGAGCGTCTGCTTTTTTAAATCTTACAAATTGTTCATAATCTTTTTCACTAACTTCAAATTTGCTTAAATCATTTTTCTTTATTCTGGTGGGAACTTGAATTGCTTTTATAAAATGGAGGTTTTTAATGTCATACCCCATTATTTTAAGCCATTCTTGTGCTTCTTTATCTCTTTTCCAATCATTAAATTTTTCACAAATTGCTTTTTCATTTGCAAATCCTTCTTTTGCAGTTTTTGAACCAAGTTCTGTTTTATCCATGTTTTATCTCTTTAAGTAAAACGTATGTGTTTAGCTACTAAGCATACTCTTCATCATTTGAAGGCTATTGTGCCCTTGTTGCATCCATGTTGCAAACACAGTCATAAGTCGTTCATGGATCATTGTACCTTTCTCATTTCGCATGCGTTCCCACTATCTAAC
>JAAXQB010000310.1 GCA_012329085.1 Methanosarcinales archaeon
AGAGAACGAGCGTATGAGAAAACCGAAGGTTTTCGACCAAACGAGCGTTAGTATATAACTTATAAAGTTATATGATTAGAGAAATTTTTTAATTTCTCGGATAATTTCCCATATCTTTAATTGGTACACCTATTGCCCTTTCGCTCGGTATCCCCCTTCTTACAACATTTTTTCTATATTTCTCATTTGTTAATAAATTTAATTCTTCTTCAATTTGTTTTATATTCATAACTTCTCTCAATTTTAACTCCATTTTTTTCTCTACAACATCTTCTTTACCACTCTTTTTATATTGATATCGAAAATCTATATTTTTTATAATATATAACTTATAATGTTATATACTAAACACTCATTAACGAGTGTATCGTTTCGAACGAGCTTTCAAAAAGAATGATCATTATCTCGTTTATTAAAGTATTGTTTATTAATTATATGCCACCATCATATTGTATGATTGGATAAAACTTCCATAATTTTTACCTTCATTTCATTTACTGGCGGCTCAATTCCTGTCCAAATCTTAAAACTTTCTGCACCTTGATATATAAACATCATTAATCCATTTATACAAATTGCACCTGCTTTTTTTGCTTCTTTTAAAAAACAAGTTTCAAGAGGATTATATACAATATCAAATACAACAAGTTCTTTTCGCATATCCTTTGAATAAGCAATCGTATCATCGATATTAGGGTGCATTCCAATAGTTGTTGTATTTATTAGTATATCAGCATCTTTTATCAAATCGTTAATGTTATCAAGCCCATGTCCTTTTGCATTCACTCCTTTAACGATATTAGTATTTGATATATCTTCTGCAAGTTTAATTGCACGAGATTCTGTTCTATTGGCAATTGTTATATTTGCACCATCAAGACCAAATTGAAATCCAAGACCGCGTGCTGCACCCCCTGCACCAACAATAAGTATATTTTTATTTTTTATTTCTATGCCTGCATCCAATAATGATCTTTTTGCACCAATCCCATCTGTATTATATCCAATAATCTCATCTTTAAAATCAATCGTATTTACTGCACCAATCTCTTTTGCAATAGAATTCACTTTAATAAATTTAAGTGCCTCTTCTTTTAAAGGTACTGTGAGATTTACCCCTCCAAATCCCATTGCTTTTGCACCAAGAATTGCATTTTCAAGATTGTTAGGTTTAACTTTAAATGCATGATATGTGCAATCCATATTAAGCTTTGAGAATGCAACATTATGCATAAGTGGTGAAAGTGAATGCCCTATTGGATCTCCGAATACTCCAAATATTTTTTTCATGGTTTAATCAATTGTTTTTATTGTAGATAAATTGTAAGGTATTTCTATATAATAATTAATTTATGCATAATCCTAAAAATCATATATCTTAAAAACATACAAAAACAAATTGGAAAATTGGACGCAGATAAACGCAGATTGCCAAGATTTTAAAAGCACATTCGGAAAGCTCATTCGGAACGAATGAGCGTATGAGAAAATCTTTGATTCAGGAAATTCTCAAAGAGAATTTCCTTCTAAAAATTTCTCCTTTGGAGAAATTTTGTTTTCGAACGAATGGGCGAAATAAATAATTAACAAAATAATCCACTACATCTTACATAATAAGAAAAACAAATCTGCGTAAATCTACATACTAAATTAGGTAGAAGTTATACTTTATATACTACAAGAAAAGAGAAAAAATTTGATATAATCAAAAAATTAATTTTTTCTCTAATTTATTTAAAATAAATTGATATTAAATATATCACGCATATAAGTAAAAAATCAAATATCAAATAAAAACCATAAATCTATTTATAATAAAACATAGGTTGTTAATAACACTAATTTAAATATTAAAAATATGATTGAACTTCCAAGCAACACTTATATATTTAGAACACGCCCAGACATATTAAGCTCAGAATCACAATTTAGAGATAATTTAAACATCTCAAATGCGAATAGTGTTATGTTTAATGTACTTGTACTTAAAAATTCCAGTATTCTTGTTGAATATGATGCTGTAATATGGAGTAAGGATAAAATTTGGTTTATTGAATATAAAGATTCAAAATCTGCAAATAAGCGAATGAGTGCTAAACGAGTACAACAAATATCTGATACATCACGGAATATTGCAAGATCTTTTGGTTTTTTAGAATATAATTTTACTGTTGTAGTAAAAGATATTGATGAAATGCGACTAAAAGGAACTTCATGTGTTATTCCACTTGAAAATTTGAATGATTTTGAACCTGAATACTCATCATCTTACGAAGAACTTGAATATTTGGATAAATTAATTAAAAAATATGAGAATAATGATATTAAAGAAATTTCAAAAGATACTGTGTTATCTAATTTAAATACAGTTCGTTCAATTTTGATAAATAAAAATAAAAAATAAATCTTTGGCGAATGCCAATTTGTATATAAGTTATATGAAATTACATTTGATTTTGATTAATGATATTGTGTGCCCACATAAAACCAAAAACTTAATATCAAATAAGAACCATAAATTTATCTATGATAGAAAGTGATGTAGTAATGGCATCAATACCAATACTAGAAATAATAGTATTGATATTGGCAATAATTGTTGCAGTAGTATTATATAAAATATTAAAAACTGCTACTAAAATGATGATAAATGCAGTCTTAGGCATTATTATTTTAATTATTGCAAATATAATATTTGCTCTTAACATTCCTTTTAATTGGATTACAATTCTTATATGTGCAATTGCAGGCGTACTTGGTGCAATATTTATCATTCTTTTAAATCTACTTGGAATTGCATTTATTTAAAAAATGACATAAAAGTTCAATAAGTGAAGGTTATTTTTTCAATAGCTCATTCGGAACGAATGAGCGTTAGTATATAATTTGTAAAATTATGCACTAAGGGAAATATTTAATTTCCCATAAACTCACTTATTTATATTTTTTTATTTTATTTTATAGTATATAACTTATAAAATTATGTACTGATGATAATTTTTAATAGCTCATTCGGAAAGCACATTCGGAAAGCTCATTCGGAACGAATGAGCGTATGAGAAAATCTTTGATTTTCGAACGAATGGGCGTAAACACTCATTCTTTCAGAATGAGTTTAAGAAAATCTTTGATTCAGGAAATTCTCAAAGAGAATTTCCTTCTAAAAATTTCTCCTTTGGAAAAATTTTGTTTTCGAACGAACGATTGTTAATGTGTTCTCAAAAAGAATGAACAATACTCTCATAAAATACAATTAATCGACAACACTATTTTAAAAATGAATAAACTTAAAAACATATTAAATTTTTTTCCAATAGATTTGAAAATAATTTCAATATATATTCTTTTTACTCTTGTTTTTCTAATTGTGCCCCCATTTAATGAAACTTTTATAAGAATAATACTTGGAATACCGATGGTAATTTTTATTCCGGGCTATGTTCTAATAATAGCACTTTTTCCTAAGAAAACCGACCTTTGTAGTATAGAGCGATTAGGATTAAGTATTGGTCTTAGTACCACCATTGTTCCACTTATTGGATTAATTTTGAATTTCACACCATGGAGAATTCGTTTCTGGCCGATTGTTACAAGTCTTATTTTATTTACTTTTTTGTTAATGCTAGTAGCATTAAAAAGACGCCTCGGCATTCCAGAAGATATGAGATTTGCAATTCAAAGCAAAGAAATTTATTTCAATATTAAAAATGAAATATTTAGCTCAAAAAATAAGATTGATAAAATTCTTACTATTATTTTAGCAATTTCAATTATCACAGCATCAATTGTGTTAGTTTATGTTATACTTTTTCCAAGACAAGGCGAAACATTCACGGAATTTTACATACTTGGACCCGAGGGCATGGCAATTGATTTTCCAGAAGAGGTTGGAACCTCAAAACCAATAAATATAATTATTGGCGTAATTAATAATGAGCATTCCACTCTTAATTATACAATACAAGCGAGAATAAATGATACAATTTATTTTGAGGAAAAGATACAATTATCCCATAATGAGAAATGGGAAAATCCAGTAAATTTCAAAATAAATACTACGGGAGATAATTTAAAACTTGAATTTTTATTATTTAAAGAAAATAATTTAACACCACATAGAAACTTACATTTATGGATTGATCCAATATAAGTTTTCATAAAATCAAATTTTACTATAAATAGTAATAATAAAATCATTTTGTAATTCTATAGTTTATAATTAATTTTAACAATATTCAATGTAATTGAATATTTATATTTTTTTTCTTTTAATAACTAATGTTACGCATTGATTAAATTATAATTACACCAATCTTTTTATAGTTTATTAAGGTATATTTAAACAAATTATGGATAAAAATTTATTGGAATTATATGTAGATTTTTCTTTTAGCTCTTTTGGTTAAACAACAGCAACGCATGCCTTATAAATCTTTTAGATAAGACAGCCAGTCATGATAAAATCACTCGTTTTTTATCAAGTTCTGACTTTAATTCCATTGAATTGTAGTCTTTAGTTAAACCTACAATACGCTTTATTGAATCCGAAAATAGAGTTATTATTATAGAAGATACAATTCAAGAATTTAGTATATAACTTTATAAGTCATATATAACGCACATTCTCCTTCGAAGGATGTGTTAATAAAAAAAGAATAGATTTTAGCAAAATACATGAAAGATGAAATGGTGTTAATAAAAAAATCTTTGTAAATACTGCGAAAAGCTTGCAAATACAAGATTTAAAGAACGAATGCTAAATTATAATATAGGAATATACATACAGAAAAAAAGAAATTAAAAAAATGAAAATTAATAAACCGCGAGGCACACGAGATTTTCTTCCAAAAGAATCAACACAAAGAAAAGAAATAGAAAATAGAATGCGAAAAGTAGTAAATCGATGGGGTTATGAAGAAATTATAACTCCTGCGTTTGAACATCTTTCACTATTTACATTAAAATCAGGAGAAGGAATTGTAGGCGAATTATACAATTTTAAAGATAAAGGCGAACGAGAACTAACTCTTAGACCTGAACTTACAGCTCCAGTTATGAGGGCATATGTAAATGAAATGCAATCAATGCCAAAACCTATTAAATTATTCTACTTTGAAAATTGTTTTAGGTATGAACGCCCACAAAAAGGAAGATATAGAGAATTTTGGCAATTTGGCGTAGAGTTAATTGGCAGTAAAAATCAAACTGCTATGGCAGAAATTATAGCACTTGCAATCGATATGTTAAATGCTGCAGGTGTGAAAGGTAAATTGCACATTGGAAACATTGGACTTGTTAAAACTATTTTAAAAGATCAAAGCGTAGAAGAACAAAGTGCAATTATGCGACTTGTCGATAAAAAAGATTATGATGCACTTGATACATACTTTAAAGAAATATCCATATCAAAAGAACTTAAAGAACAATTTAAGGATTTAATATCCGCAAATAATCAAGATGCGATTGAGAAAATGCATTCTCTAATAAATTGTACAAATGAGCTTATGGAATTTAAAAAAATGTTGAGTTATCTTGATGTATATGAGGTAGATTATGAAATAGATTTTGGAATTGCAAGAGGGCTTGATTATTACACTGGAACAGTTTTTGAAGTTTATGCAGATGGACTTGGTGCACAAAATCAGGTATGCGGGGGTGGCTCTTATGAGCTTATTAAATTATTTGGAGGGCAGAATACACCTTCAATAGGTTTTGGGATTGGGTTTGACCGTATAATGGAAATAACTAAAATAAAACCTACTTGTATTCCAAAAGTTGTTATTATTTCAAAAGATAATGCAAAAAAGCAAGCAATTAAAATTGCAAATACTATACGAGTTAATTCAGATGTGTCTGTACATATTGATGTTATGGCAAGAAATTTTAAGGCACAACTTGCTTTTGCAAATTCAATTTGTGCAGATTATGCATTATTTATTGGTGAAAAAGAAATTGAATTGGATAAAGTTACATTAAGATGCATGAAAACAGGGGTGCAAAATTTATTAAGCATTGATGAAGTTATAAATAAAATATGATGGTGCTGATTTTATTAATTGTGTGCATATTATTTTGAATTTATTAATTGTTAGAAAATATTGATTTTATATGATTAATGTACAAAGTTTAAGCTTCTTAATTAATTCATACCATTTGCAGATATTATATTCACTCGTTTTATAAAATAGAATAAATCATTTTCAGATTAATAAGTTCATATAAATTTTCAATTATGCCTGTGTCTGATTTTAAAATATATATTTTATTTTTAGATTCGAAGTTAGCAATTATTCACACAATTTATTATTTAGTCATCAAATAACGCTCATTTGTTCCAAATGAGCAAACGCTCGTTCGTTCGAAAATCAAAGATTTTCTCATACGCTCATTCGTTCGAAAATCAGAGATTTTCTCATCCGCTCATTCGTTCTGAATGAGCTATAAAAAATTGAGGTTTTTTAGCATCCCTTTCAAAAAGTATGGTAAAGTATATATTTATATTGTCTAAATCATTTATTTAAATATACTTTCTATTTCAAAACAATATCAGTTGCCATTAGATATTAAGTGGATGAAACTGAATATAATTTAGCATGCTCACATTTGATCTATTTACCCTCTAATTTGAAGCGGATACATTTTTTATTAGTTCATTAATAAATCAAGCTCAAATAATTAGAATATAGAAAATTATTCAAAACATCTCAGAAATCAAATATAATGAAGCAATATACTCATTATTTATAATATTTTTTATAACATATTGTAGTATTTGTAAAAGTGAATTAAAATTAAATGAGAATTATAATCGATACACAATTTTAAGCTATGATATTAAATAGTGATTTAGACAATATCAAGAATACATATGACTTTAAGAAAATAATAAATTTATCTAGGTCAGAATAAAATAGATGTCGCAACTTTTGCACAACATAATATATTAGACTCTCTATTATTAATCCAAATACATGCATGCTTTGCACAAACCAATATTAATATATGAAATTAGAAATTCCAGAAACAGAAAAACAAATTGGCATTGAATTATATTGCACAGATTCAGATGGTATTAAAGGCATACTTAGGCAAGAAGTACAAGATTTTATTGTAAATGAAATTTCAAACATCAAAGAATTGGAAGAAGGAAAACATCTTATTCTTAACTTTACAAAACGAAATTGGGATTTGCATCACATAATAAGAAATCTTTCAAGGAAACTTGGAATTAGCCAAAAACGAATTGGATATGCAGGAACCAAAGATAAAAGAGCAATAACTAAACAAAAAATAAGCATATACAATATACAAAAGGAGGTCATTGACTCAATTAAGATTAAAGACTTAGATCTTGAATTTAGGGGATATTCAAATAAGCAAATTCAATTGGGCGATCTTATAGGCAATGAATTTAAGATTACAATTAGAAATATTGAGTTAGATGAACAAACATTACATTCAAGAATTAAATGCACAGCAGATAAAATTAAAGAGTTAGGCGGAGTTCCTTGTTTTTTTGGAATACAAAGATTTGGGGCATTTAGACCAATCACACACGATATTGGAAAATCCATAGTAAAAGGAAACCTCAAAGAAGCAGCGATTGCATATATTGCAAAATCTTACATCCATGAACCACTTGAAACAAGAAGAGTAAGAGATTTTGTATTTAAAACTCATGATTATGATTATGGACTTAAAGAATATCCATTACATCTTAGATATGAGCGCGCCATGATGCATCATCTTAAAACAAATGTAGATGATTTCATTGGTGCATTTACCGTTCTTCCAAAAGGAATTTATAAAATTTTTATTCATGCATACCAATCATACATTTTTAATAAAATTTTATCCAAAAGAATTAAAGAGGGACTTCCTTTAAATTCTGCAATTGACGGAGATATTGTATGTTTTAAAAGTGATATTGGATTGCCAAATGTTCATAAAACTCAAAAAGTCACACTTAAAAATCTTGCAGGAATTAATAATTTAATTAAACGAAAACGCGCGTTTGTGACTGCACCCCTTATAGGATATGATACAGAATTTGCATCAGGTAGAATGGGGGAGATTGAAATGCAAGTTTTTAAAAATGAAAATATTTCTTGCGAATATTTTAAAATACCAGATATGTCAGATATGTCATCTAAGGGTATGAGGAGGGAGATTTTACTTTCTGTAAATCCAAAATTTAAAGTAGAATCAGATGAATTAAATTCTAATATGTTTAAAACAACACTTGAATTTTCATTACCAAAAGGGAGTTATGCAACCACAGTTTTAAGGGAATATATGAAAGCTGAACCTATTGATATGAGTTGATTTAATTGAATTTTATTTCTGTATATAATTTATAAAGCTCGTTCTCAGAGAGAACGAGCGTTTATTATACACTTAACACTCGAACTTTTTAGAATGATGTTCAAAGAAATTTCCTTTTTTCTCGGAAATGTCAAATCATTATTATTGGAAAATTTAAGAATATTTTTATTGTATGAAATTTATAACATTGCACATTCAGAAAAAATTTAATTTTTTGTTGTTTTAGAAATTATACAATTATTTAAAATACAAAAAAATTATTTAAAAGACTTGTTGCAAATTAAAGATTATGCCTATAAAAATTTTGATTTGCCCCTCTTTTTGCCCTACCAATTATATATTTCTATGAATTTTTGATAGCTCATTTGGAACAAATGAGCGTTTAATTTTTAGGGTTTTTCAAAACCCTCCTATGTAAAAACTTTTATATCAGATAAATTATAATTATGGGG
>JAAXQB010000149.1 GCA_012329085.1 Methanosarcinales archaeon
CATTACATCTTTTTCATTTGGCATGGTATATTTTTAAATATCTACTTTGGAATAAATGGGTTTATTACAATCTATCTGTCATAAATATGCATTTTATCAGTTAAATATTTTTTTATTATATAGTATTCGTATATTTTATATAATTAATAAAATATAATCCATGCGTTTTTAAATATTAATTTTTTCAATGGGCGACACAATTCCAATATCTAATGATTTTATACTTTTTACGCCAAACAGACTCACATAATCAATCATACATTACTTTTTAATTAGCCATAAAAGCCGTCTAACGATTGAAATCCCGTGTGAAAATAAATTAATATTTATTATATTTAGGGCAATATTTATAAAATTATAATTGATTATTATCTAATTGAAATAAAATATAATTTAAATGTAAATTAATCATTGAACCGCTACCATATTATATTATTATACAACTAAATTATGGAACTGTGCCACCTTAATATTTGGAGTAATGATAAAGCTTTATAATAGTAATTCATTATCTATAAATATTTATTAAATAAAAATAAAAATAAAAATAATAAAAATAAAAATAAGATAAAATTCATTCGTTCCGAATGAGCAAACGCTTGTTCATTCTGAACAAACTATTGAAATTTTTTCCAACTCATTTTGAAAGAATGAGTGTCAAGTATAGAACTTTATAAGTTATATATAACGCCCATTTTCCTTCGGAAAATGTGCTAATAAAGAATTAATATGCAAATATTCTAATTTACAAATATTTACATTTTTAATGTATATTAGAATGCATACACAATTTTTACATTGGCAAGCACTTTAACATCTGATGGAATTATAGGCGTATCAAATTCCGCTTCAACCATCGGCGACATAGCAAAAGATGGATGCCTCATATCATGGAAATCCCATCGATAATCATCCATTACGATAATTTCTATTGGGTGTATTTCTGTAATTCCGATAGCTTTAGCTACAGTTTCCGCTTTGTTTTTTGCATTATTTACAGCCTTAGTTAATGCATCATTATAGATTTCCCCTCGTAAAGAATCAGATAATTGGAATGAAATTGAATCAATCCTATTGGCTCCACCTCGTATTGCAGCATCTATTGCAATTCCAGCATTCTCTGGATTGCATACAACTTCAATTATATTTATTGCACGATATCCTATAAGCACCCTATCTTTTCCAATCCTTTCTCTGTTATTGTCGTCTTGAATTTCAACCCACCTATATATTGGTGTTATTGAATAGTGTTTTGTTTCTACATCATCAATTCCAATCTTTCTAAGTTCTAAAAATACAGCAGTCATATTTATTGAATTCATTTCAGCGGCATCGGTTGCAGTTTCTAATTCACTTACAACAGAAATTCTAATACGAACTTCATCTGGTGAAGTTTCAATAGATCCAATACCATTAACTGTTATTGTTTCATTAAATGATTGTGGTTCTGAAAAAGAAGTAATTGGATTTGAAAAAATAGCTAGTGCTATGATTATAATTAATATAAATGATATTCCTGTTAAAAATTTTATTTTTTTACTCATAAACATATTAATACATTCATTGTATAAATTTTTTACTACTTAAAATAATTTATAGTTAAATAACATATATTTTGAATATTTGCAATATTGAATAATTAATTTTTTTCTCTGTGTATAATTTTATAAATTATATACTAACGCTCAGAATGTTCAATCACGAGCAAACGCTCGTTCGTTCGAAAACAAAATTTCTCCAAAGGAGAAATTTTTAGAAGGAAATTCTCTTTGAGAATTTCCTGTAACGCTCATTTGTTCCAAATGAGCAAACGCTTGTTCATTCTGAACAAGCTATCAAAGATTTTCTTAAACTCGTTCTAAAAGAACGAGTGATTACGCCCATTCGTTCGAAAATCAAAGATTTTCTCATACGCTCATTCGTTCGAAAATCAAAGATTTTCTCATACGCTCATTCGTTCCGAATGAGCTTTCCGAATGAGCTTTCCGAATGAGCTTTCCGAATGAGCTTTCCGAACGAGCTATAAAAAAAATGAAAACAGAACTTATGATGTGGCAATCCTTCCATAATTCCCATACACATTCATAGAATTGCCCCTAACAAATCCGATAAGTGCCATTCCTGAATCTTTTGCAATATCTATTGAAAGTCCTGTTGTTGCTCCCTTTGATGCAATAATTGGAATATTTGCATTAATACATTTGAATACCATCTCCGATGAAATTCTTCCAGTAGTTATCACAAAACTTTCTTTAAATAATATATCATTCATAAGCCCCCATCCAATCACTTTATCTAATGCATTGTGCCTTCCTATATCATAAGCTATCACACATGCGCCTTTATTATTAAATAATCCAACAGTATGCAAACCTCTTGTTGTTTTATAAAATTCTGAATTTAAAATCGATGACATATTATCAAATATAGCATTAACCCCAATTACTAAATCAGATGATATTTTTGGAATCTTAGATTTAGATAGAAATGAAGCTTCCCCTCCACACCCACTAACAATAATTTTTTTTTTGGACACAGTTTTTAAGGGATCGCTTAATAACACACTTATCTTATTATCTTTAATATCCAACAATTCAATATCTTCTTTTGTTTTTATAATGCCTTCTGTGAATAGATGTCCTATAACAAACTCCTTTTTCATATCAGGGCTTGCCATTGCTGTCACAAATCTCTGACCATTTACCCACATAGATATGGGAATCTCATATACAACTTTACTAAAATCATTAATAAATTCACAATCTTTATATCTTACACATTTCATTTCTTTTAACATTTCATACTCCTTGTAATGCAATTTGAGATATAGCATTTAAAATCGCATCTATATCCTCTTCTGTATTGTAAAGGTAAATAGAAATTCTTATAGTCCCCTCATTTGCTTTAATCTGATTCATCAATGGCATGCAACAGTGGTATCCCGATCGTGCCATTATACAAAAAGATTCGTCAAGCATCAATGCAACTTCATGCGGATGTAATCCATCGATGTTAAATGAAACAATGCCAATAATTTTATTTGGATCGTTAGGTCCATAAATATTTACACCTTTAATTTTATTTAATCCATTCAGAAGTTTTGTTGTAAGTCTATTTTCATGTAATTCAATCTTTTCCATGCCAATATCATTCAAATAATCCACAGCTTTTCCCAATCCAATTCCTCCTGCAATATTAGAAGTTCCTGCTTCATATCTGCCATAGCCATCTGTTAATGTATAATCATATTTAGAAACAGTACCCACCATCCCCCCTCCAAAATAAGTAGGTTCTAAAATATTTAAATCTTTCACCCATAAAACACCTGTTCCAGTAGGTCCAAGCATTTTATGTCCAGAAAAAGTAAAAAAATCGCACCCTAACTTATTTAAATCTACTTTTATATGCGGAACAGATTGTGCACCATCAACAAGTAACAATGGTTTATTTCGATTGTTTTTTTCTACACATATATTGGATATTTTTTTAATTGGGGTAATTGTACCTAATACATTTGAAATATGAGTTACTGCAACAAGTTTTGTATTATTATTTATTGCATTTTCAAAATCATCTATATCAAATATTCCTTGATTGTTTGGTTCAATTATATTAATTTTCACACCTTTTTCTTTTAGTTTAAGCCATGGAACATAATTAGAATGATGTTCAATAGTGGTAGTTACAACCTCATCTCCTTTTTTCCATTTTGAATACCCAATTGCCACCATATTTATAGCTTCAGTTGAATTTTTTGTAAAAATAATTTCGCCTATGTTTTTTGCACCAATGAAATTTCTAACCTTTTTGTTTGCATTTTCATATTTAAGTGTCGCAATTTGAGATAATCGATATACACCCCTTCCTATATTTACATTATAATTTTTATAATATTGTATCATTTCATCTAATACAGGCTTGGGCGTAAGGCTCATTGCCGCACTATCTACATATATTCCATTCTCCAATATTGGAAAATGTTGTCGTATTTTTTCATTCATATATTTTTTTATCTGTATATACATTATAACTTAGTATTTATTCTTTAAATTTTTTATCCCCAGATTACGCAGATTACGCAGATTTTTTATTTATTTGATTTTAGTATAATAAATTATAAAATATATTTATAATTTTTTAAAAAAAAAATGAAAAAATATGAGATTTAATATTTCACATCAATTCATATATGTTATTTTCATAATTACTATTTTTTCATCTGTATATACATTATAACTTAGTATTTATTCTTTAAATTTTTTATAGCTCGTTCGGAAAGCTCATTCGGAAAGCTCATTCGGAAAGCTCATTCGGAAAGCTCATTCGGAAAGCTCATTCGGAAAGCTCATTCGGAA
>JAAXQB010000157.1 GCA_012329085.1 Methanosarcinales archaeon
ATAGAATCCCATGCAGGAACTGTTCTTAAATATAATGCAAATCCAACTATTGCAAGTAGTAGTATGTTATTTATAGAGAATATTCTGGATAATAAGAATGATTTTACGCCATCTATATTTTCATTCATCTGCGTGTTTAATTCAACATCAGCTGTTGTTTTTTGTTCTTTTCGTCTTTTAGCCATAAATTTAAAACCTTTTTATTAGTAACTATTTTTTCATAGTATATAATTTGTAAAGTTATGTACTAAGAAAAATTTTCTTTTTTATCGTTAATTTGTTATATTATTTTATGTGTTATATGATATAAGCATTGTGCATATTTTGGTTTCATCCTAAAACTAAAAATTTTCCTTATCACAAATTTCCAAATTTTTATCATAAAGAATGCATAATAAATATTAATACTATTTAAGGAGATACGACACAATAATACATATGGGAAAACCAAAGAAAAGAATTTCTCATCGGATTTCCAACCAATTAAATCAAAACTTTTAAATACTTTTCATCAAATTCATAAATTTTTATAGTAAAATCAACAAATGCTCCATATGAGCATAATTTATTCGGTCGTATATGCTGGGATTTACGCATTGTCACCATTTATATTTATATATAACTTATAAAATTATATATTCAGAAAAAAAAATTCAATTTCTCGTTTCATCAAGATATACTAAATTTCTGACATTTTTCATAACTATTATATATATTCTATTTTATAATTGTCATCAAATAACGCACATTCATTCTGAACGAGCTATCAAAAACAAGATGCGATTGTGAAATACGAAAAATAATTATTTAAAATATTAATAAAATTGTTTAAAATTATAGAAATGATTTAGTATATCATTTTGTAAAACATATGATAGCAAAAAAAATCACATCTTAAATTAAACAATATCGTATCGCAATACATGGTCGTCGAACGATTACCCTCATAACTTTGAAAATATGATTTATCTGATACCTAATTAGAATAAAATGCACTGAAATTATAATAGCATATAAAGAAGAAGAGTATGAATTATAGCTAATCGAGGATGATTTTTATGATTTATATTTTACTATATTTTTTAAAATAGATGCAAATAAAGAATAAATCGTAAAGGAAACTATTTAATAATTAGCACCACATATATTAATTCTATAAATGTTTTTTTAAACCTGCCATATGCGGAAAATTGGAAATATCTCTTAGTACATAATATTATAAATTATATATTATATTAAAAATGCAAAAATCTATAAAATTAACTGTATCTGACATATCCATATACAATAAATGTCCACGACAAGTATATTATATTGATAGAGGGTATAAATTAAACTTTGACAAATCTCATTCATATATAGAACAAATTATTCTAAAAGAAATTGTATTTGCATATCATTCAATAATTGAATGTAATGATTTACATAAACAGCTTGAAATAGAATACTCCCAAATAATTGAAAATTTTGAATTAATTTATTCAACAGAACTTGAAAATATTGATTTGGATATAATAAAATCTGCAAAAATATCAGTATTCAACCAACTTAAAGAAATAGGAAATAACCTAAATTTAACCATTTCTGAAATTGGAAAAAATGAACTTTTGAAAATTACAACTCCTATTGAAATAGAATCTGTTCTTTATTTTGATAAATTGAATCTTACAGGAATGCCACATATGCTTATTTGCATAAATAAGACAATGTACCCAGTTATAATAAAAACTGGAAAATGTCCCGAAAATGGGATATGGAGTAATGATAGATTGATACTTACTGCATACCTATTACTTGTTGAAGATAAATATAAAGTTCCAATCTCAAATGGATTTGTAATCTATGCAAAATTTGGAATTATAAGGAGAGCAATAATTAAAGCAAATGATAGGCGACAAGTATTAAAAATAATAAATCGCATAAATAAAATAAAACAAGGAAATCTACCTAATAGAAAACAAAGTTCTTTCTGTGATAACTGTAATTTTTATGATTCATGTAAAAAAGAAGAAACGCTTTTTTCTAAATTCTTTAATTAGAGATTTAATTTAAGAATTTTGCAATACAAGAATTATCCTTGTAAGACTTTTATGAACTCTTTGATGGTGCTTTTCTAAAACTTTAAATCCAGTAGCTTTTGCAAATTCTATGATATTTCTGTCTGAAACTATAATTAAAAGTTTTCCCGGTTTCAATACTCTTTTCATTTCTTCAAATGATTTTATATATAATTGATTTAAAGATTTTGCTTTAATTAGGGCAGATCTGCCATATGGAGGATCAGTCACAATTCCATCTATAGAATTAGTTTTAAGTGGGAAAAAGCATGCATCCCCTACAAATAATGAAAAATCGAGATTACATTCATCAAAATTCATTTTTGCACCTTTGATTATTTTTGATTGAATATCGAGACCTATTACATTTGCCCCACAAAGTCCTGCTTCAATTAGTATGCTTGCAGTTCCACAAAATGGATCAAAAATTTTTTCCCCTGGCTTGATTTTAGAAATATTAACTAACGCTCTTGCAAGTGTTGGCATTAGCACTCCTGGATAAAAAAATTTCTTTTTATGTGGTGCACGAGCCATATACGCACTTCTATTAATTGATGCAACAAGAATTCCAAAAACACAATTGTCCGTTAATATAAATCTAAATTCTTTATTTGGGTTTTTTAAATTTACATAGCAGTTATATTTTTTATAAATAATTGCACCTGAATCTCGTTCAAGATTAGCACCATGTATGCCATATTTATCTTTTATTTGTTTAACTCGTACTGCAAAACTTTCATTTGATGATATATATGAATCTAAATTCGAATGATTTATCAGGTCAAAAATACAATCTAAATTGTTTTTACAGATGCCAATGACTTTTATAATTTTATGCGTCATTGAAAGTCGTTTCGATATTAAATTTAATTTTTTATTTATATTGGCATCACTTTCAATTTCAACAATGAGACATTGGTCAAAAGATTTAACTTCTTTAAAGTTAATATTTTCAATACATAAACATGCAAATACTTCGGATATTGGTATAGTTGAATGCTCCCCAGATAGTTCAAATGCAAAAATGTTAGATTTTTTAATCATATAGATTTATTTAATAGCATGTTCTTTAATTTTTATAAGGTCGGATGCTTTTGTTTTTGATATAAGTTTTCTTTCTAATAAATCATCAATACATTCGTATGCATTATCACACCAAACAACGCATGAGGGGGTAGCTTCTCTATGTACAAGCTCCCCACACGAATCACAGTTTATTTCAGTTTCATAACTAAAAAATTCCACTTCATCATCTCCACAATATGGGCATGTTCTTATGATTAATTCAGGTCTTACAATATTATTTACACCAGGACATTTTTTGAACATAAGTATATTTAAATAAAGGCGGCTATTTTAAATAAGTATTTGTTAAAATGCAATAGATTGAATTTTTTTCTCTAATTTATTTTTGAGAAATTAAAATTTTCTTTTAGTACATAATATGAATAACGCTCATTTAGAACGAAAATCAGAGATTTTCTTAAACTCATTCTAAAAGAATGAGTGTTTACCATATTTTTCTTTGAGAATATATGTGTTTATAAATTATATATTAAATCAAATAAGTGTTAATTACATAAAGCAAAAATTAGTTGTATTTCAGAACACATACTTGTCTAAATAACACATTCGTGTAGTGAGAAATATATGTGCATGTATGAAATACATTTATAAATTACTATAATAAGAAAATAAAATTGAGATAAAAGGAATTACTACACAATGAAAGAAGAAATATGGATTGAAAAATATCGCCCATTCACACTTGACGCAGTTGTTGGGCAGCAAGATGCTGTATCTCGAATTAAATCATATATAGCTACAAAAAATTTACCTCATCTATTATTTTCAGGTCCGCCTGGTGTTGGAAAAACTGCAACTGCAATATCCATTGCAAGAGAGCTTTTTAAAGATACATGGCGTGAAAACTTTACAGAACTTAACGCATCTGATGAAAGAGGAATAGATGTAGTTAGAACTAAAATTAAAAACTTTGCAAAAACTGCACCAATGGGTGGCGCAGATTTTAAATTGATATTTTTAGATGAAGCGGATGCATTAACGGCAGATGCACAATCTGCACTTAGGCGGACTATGGAACAATTTACAAGCAATTGCCGTTTCATATTATCTTGCAATTATTCATCAAAGATAATTGAACCAATACAATCCAGATGTGCCGTATATCGATTTAGACCACTTTCTGATGATGCAATAAAACATCGTATCAAATTTATTGCTGAAAAAGAGAATTTATCGATTGCAGAAGATGGAATTGAAGCTATTGAATATGTGGCTCAAGGAGATATGCGAAAAGCAATAAATGCATTGCAAGCTGCGGCATTAATGGGTGCCGTAATTCATAAAGAAGCTATTTATAAAATAACAGCAACTGCCCATCCAAAAGAAATTGAAAATATGGTGCATACAGCACTTGAAGGTAATTTCAAAACATCTCGAAAAATGCTTAATAAATTAATGCTTGAACTTGGACTTTCAGGCGAAGATGTTGTGAAGCAAGTATATCGTGCTGTGTTAAATATTAACTTGCCTGATAAAAAAATGGTGGATCTTATTGATGTAATAGGCGAAATTGATTTTAGATTAACAGAAGGTGCTAATGAACGAATTCAATTAGAGTCGATGCTTGCACATTTTGCATTATCTAAAAATTCATAGCATTGTAAAAATTTATTTTACGAGAAATTAAAATTTTTAATGCATATTGGAATGATATATATACATATATTTAGCATATAATATTATAAATTATCTATAACAAAAAATGAATTAAAAAAATATATAAAATGGTTGTAAATCACTTTGATTTACACCATTATTAACTTGTATTGCGCAAAAAGTTTGAAAAAAATTTAATTTTTTATTGGATGCCCACCCACAATATGAAAATTGTTGATTTATAGGAGTTTTGGAACTGCCGATTGTATTAAATTTATTTATTCGAATCATCCCTCAACATTTTCCATTTTAAAACCAACTGAAAAAAAAATTATTTAAAACAAGCTGTCTTAAAAAACAACTTTTTACAATAGTTCAAAGTTCTTAAAATCTTATAACAATAAAGTTAACATCTCAATCCTCTTAAATTTTATGCAAACATAAATCAAAATTCACATATTTTACCGAAAATTTTAAAAAAA
>JAAXQB010000115.1 GCA_012329085.1 Methanosarcinales archaeon
ATATTTATCTTTTTGGTTTGAACTTGATGTGCAAAATTTGTAGTATTTATTGGTAAATTATTGTCTGTGAGTTGCCTTATTTGAACATATTTATATTTTTGGTTTGAACTTGATGTGTAAAATAGGCAAGATTTATTGGTAAATTATTGTCTGTGAGTTGCCTAAACACTCAAACTTTTCAGAATGAGTTTAAGAAAATCTTTGATTTTCGAATGAATGCATGCATGGGAAAATCTTTGACAGCTCATTTGGAATAAATGAGCGTTATTCGAACGAACAAGTGTTAGTACATAATTTAGAAAATTGTGTAATTGGAAACAATCTTTAATTTTCGTTATATACATTATACTTATTTTCACTCCATTATAAATTAATATTTTAATATTAAAAATAAACTCGCTTATGCACATTCAGAATTTTTCCACCATCACTCCTTGATCTTTGATCTCTTGAATAACTGTGCTATTGAATGCAATATAATGCCAGTAAATGTAGTAAATATTCCAATAATAAATAATAAACTCATAAGTAATCATGCACCACATAAATAAGTACAAATAATTTATTTTAAATACTTATCCATTCATTTTATTTTTAATAATAAGTCCCGATATTGAATGCAAAATAATTCCAGTAAATGCCATAAAACTCCCAATCATTGCTAGCATCACCATTAAGGATATTAATCCAACATTCATATTTTGTCCAAGATGGAAATCTCTTAAAAAATGTAATCCCCTCCCTATTCCAACTCCAGATATAGCTATACCAGGAACTGTAAAGTAATAAATCGGTCGATTAAATTCCATATCTTTTAATACTTTTGTCAATACTTGCACTCCATGACTTATAGGATGCTCAGTTGAACAATCAACATCATATCGCACACCTATCTCAACTTCAATAATCCGTAGTTTAGCAAGGGCTGCATCTACTAACATTTCACTTTCTATGCCAAATCCGCTTTGACTAAATCTAAATACTTTTGTCGCATTAGCAGTAAAAGCTCGAAATCCACTTTGAGTATCTGTCATATCAAGTCTTGAATTCAGATTGGAAAATTTATCAATAATTTTTTGCCCAACTCTGCGATATGCAGGAGTGTTTTTACAAGTTCCAGATAAATATCTACTGCCATTTACAATATCTGCTTTACCCAATATAATGGGTGCAACAAGTTTTGGAATTTCATCCGGATTATGCTGACCGTCAGTATCCATGGTTACTATTATGTCTGTATCATTTGCTGCTAAAAAACCAGTTTTAAGGGCTACTCCTTTCCCTTTATTTTCAGAATGTTCAATAACTTCCGCACCAGCAAGCTTTGCAACTTTCACAGTACAATCAATACTACCATCATCCACAACAATTACTTTATCAACATGTTGCTTTGAACGAAGCACCATACTTCCTATTGACACTTCTTCATTATAAGCAGGCAATATAGCAATTATATGTACCATACATTCCCCATTTCCAAATCAATCAATCTAACAATTTGTGTCAATTTGCAATTTATCATTTTATATTTTCCTGCTACATGTTAATTTATAACAACATCTTATATAATATTTGCGATAATTAATATTAGATTATTGAAATATATAACAACAGATAATAAATAACATTTATAAAAATAATAATTAAATATTAAAATTAAAATATTTAGATAAACATCAACATTACCTTGTATTTACTATTCTGTATTTAATGGAGTGGATATCCGCTTTACCATAAATATTATTATTAAAATATATAATTAAATAAATAATTATATATGGAACATTTTATTTATCATATTATCAAAATATATTGCCCTTAAATTACGCAGATGGAATATAAAAAATATATGTTAATGTTGTATTCCAAATACAAAAAATTTTATAATTTCTTGTAAATAAGTTGCAAAAAAAACACTCGTTCATTCTGAATGAGTTTTTGAAAACATTTCTAAATAAAATTTTGTATAAATGCCAATAGACTGAAAAAATAATTACATAAAGTTAGAAAGTATGCACAATACCTAAATAGTTGCGAGTATTTAGATATAATAAGATTTGAATGAAAAAAATTTTAAAAGCATTAGTAAATAAAGAGATTGATATTGATACTGCACATAATCAATTGCAATTGCAAAGCATAAAAAAAATATCAGATATTGCAAAACTTGATATGTGCCGAGAGGAACGAACCGGTGCACCAGAGGCAATTCTTGCAGAAAATAAAGATTCAAAGGATGTTAAGAGACTTGCACTTGCAATGGTAGAAGAAAAAGGATATGTTTTAATTACACGAGTTAAAAAAGAGGATGAATTAGAGTTGAGAAACATTCCAGAAATGTATGATATAATTCATAATAAAAAAGCTAAAACAATTATTATTAAAAAAAAAGAACATAAATTTAAAAAAGCAGGAACAATTGGTGTGCTTTCTGCTGGAACCGCCGATATAGCAGTAGCAGAAGAAGTTGTTGAAACGGCATTTGTTATGGGATGCGATGTTATAAAATCTTATGATGTGGGAGTTGCGGGCATGCATAGATTATATGAACCACTTCTTGAAATGGTCACAAAAAATGTATGTGCAATAGTTGTTGTTGCAGGGATGGATGCCGTGTTGCCGATTGTTGTATCGGGAAATACAGACATTCCAGTTATTGGAGTTCCAACTTCTGTTGGATATGGAATGGGAAAAGATGGCGTGGCAGGACTTATGACAATGCTTCAATCATGTTCGCCAGGGCTTGCTGTCATGAATATTGATAATGGATTTGGAGCAGGGGTATTTGCAGGACTTATTGCAAAACAAAAATGGGGTGAGATGAAATGAAAATAGGCATAATCGGTGGCGGTCAATTGAGCATGATGTCGTCCAAAGTCGCAAAAAAACAAGGGTTTCACATTACAATACTTGATCCAACTCATAGGTGCCCTGCTTCAATGTTCGCAAATGAGCAAATAATTGGTAATTTTTATGACAAAGAAAAGATAACAGAGCTTGTTCGGAAAAGTGATGTCACGACTTTCGATATTGAACATATCGATGTGGAAATTTTAAAAGAATTGGAATTAGAAGGGCATAAAATTTACCCATCTCCAAAGACTCTTGAAATTATACAAAATAAATTATGGCAAAATGATTTTCTTAAAAATAAAAATATTCCAATCCCAAAATATATGAAAGTTGAGGATGCAAAATCTATTGCTTATGCAGGAAAAAGGTTTGGACATCCAATTGTATTAAAAAGATGCAAAGGTGGGTATGATGGTAAAGGAAATTTTCTTATTAGGGATGAACGACAAATAGAAGATGCATTAAATGTATTGTCTAATGATTTTGGTTTGATTGTGGAAGAATGTATTAAGTTTGATAAAGAAATTGCATTAATGGTTGCAAAAGATATAGAAGGTAATATAAAATGTCATCCTGTGGTTGAATCTATTCATAAAGAGGGGGTGTGTCATAAAACGATTGCTCCATTAGATTGTAATAATGAAATTCATGTGTATGCAAAAAATATTGCTGTAAATATTGTAAAAGAGTTTGAAGGTGCAGGTATTTTTGGGATTGAAATGTTTCTTATTGGAGATGAAGTATTAGTAAATGAAATAGCCCCAAGACCGCACAATTCTGGACACTATACAATAGAAGCATGCGAAACTTCACAATTTGAACAACATATTCGTGCAATTGCAGGTTTGCCACTTGGTAATACTGACCTTAAAACTCCGGCAGTTATGATTAATTTATTTGGGGATGTGCCTCTAACAAGTATGCAGGAATTATTAATGGTTTCTGGGGTAGCTGTGCATTTATATGGGAAAAAAATAGCGAGACCTGGGAGAAAGATGGGGCATATAACTATTATTGATGAAAGTATTGAGAAAGCGATTAAAAAGGCAGAAAGTATTGAAAAGGCGATACTTAATCCATTGTATTAATAATTTTTTAAAGAAAATGAATTTAATAGAATATTATATTTTAGATGAAAATATAAAATTAAGTGCCAAAATTATTTAAATTTACAAATTACGAGAAATTGAAAAAATTCTCTCAATATATAATAAACGCTTGTTTTATTCGAGAACGAGCAAACGCTCATTTGTCCCAAATAAGCTTTACAAATTGTATAATGTGAAAAAAATAGGTATAATTCTGTATCATAAAAATAAAGAAATTATGCTTTACACATAATAAAAACGAAAAAATACAATCCATTCATTTTGAATGACTCAATAAAAATAAAAACGCATGGTAAAAGTTATAATTTATCCAACAACAAGTTTAATTTTATCAGACCTTGTTGCAAGATTTGGACATGAGCCTCTTGCAATGATGAATCAAATTCGAGATAAAATAACAACAATAGGAGTGGATTCACCGCCATTGAATATCACCCCAGAAGATCCAAAAAAAGGACTTAAATATGCCGCAATTGAAGTTCCAGCAGGAGTGCGGGGCAGAATGTCTCTTGTAGGACCTCTTATCGAACATGCCGAAGCTGCAATCATTGTAAATAAAACACCAACAAGTTTTGGTTGCATGGGATGTGCTAGAACAAATGAACTTACAAAATATCTTATACGAAAAAGAGACATACCAATAATTGAATTTAATTATCCTACATCAGAAGAAGAGGGCAAAGAATTTGTGTATGGAATTGCAAAATTTTTAAAATCTTTAAAAGTTAAAGATGGGAGTGAGAAAAAATGAGTGTAAAAGTCGCACTTGTTTCATGTGGGTCTGAATATGGGGGTGTGCAATCAGAACTCGAATCCGCCGCAAAAACAGTAGATGCAAAATTTATTTATCCTGAAATAGATGTTGCATCTCTTGATACAATAGGCGCTGATTTTGGACTTGATGTTGCAAGTTCAGATTTAAAACTTATGATGGCTCGTGCAAAATCAATTGTAGATGGAATGATTGAAGTAGATGGTGTATTTATAACTACTTGTTTTAGATGTGCAGAGGGTGCTATTGTTAGAAATGAAGTTAGGCGATATATAAGCGATAATACAGATTTACCAGTTATAAGCTATTCATTTACAGAGCGAACAACAGCATCGACATTGCTTACACGAATGGAAGCATTAACAACAGTTGCAAGACGAAAGCATATGCTTGCAATAGAAGTTCAAAAAGGAATTACAGCAGGAATTGATTCTGGTTCTACTACAACAAAATCCGTCATCATGAAAGATAATGAGATTGTTGGAAGTGGATGGGTTCCTACAACTAAGGTTTTAGAAAGTGCAGAAAAAGCATTTGATACTGCATTAAAAGAAGCAAATCTTACACGAGAAGATGTGCAAGAGATTGGAACCACTGGATATGGACGATTTTTAATTGGTGAGCATTTAAATGCAAAATTAATTCAAGAAGAAATCACAGTCAATTCAAAGGGAGCCGTATATCTTGCAGATGCACAAAAAGGGCATGCTACTGTTATTGATATTGGTGGAATGGATAATAAAGCAATTTCAGTATATAATGGAATTCCCGGAATGTTTACAATGGGGGGAATTTGTGCAGGTGCATCAGGTAGATTTTTAGATATGACTTCAAAGAGAATTGGAGTAAAAATAACAGAGCTTGGAGCACTTGCTGTAAAAGGAATGCAAAAAAATGTAGCAATGAATAGTTATTGTATAGTATTTGGAATTCAATCTCTTGTAAATTCATTATCAAAGGGTTCATCACCAGAAGATGTTGCAGCTGCGGCGTGTTTTAGTGTAGTTGAACAAATATATGAACAACAATTACAAGAAATTGAAGTTAATGAGCCTTTAATTCTTGTTGGAGGCTCGTCTCTTATCGAAGGAGTTTCAAAAGCACTTTCGGAGATGCTTAATATAAAAGTTGTTGTTCCAAAAAATTCACATTTAATTGGTGCAGTTGGCGCAGCACTTCTTGTATCAAGTTATATAAAGGAGTGAAATTATGGATCCATTAGAGGTATTTAAAGTTGAAACCACCATTGAATCCGAATCTGAACCATACAGGGATATTATAAGCACCATTATATCAGATCTTGCCGTAGCACGAACAATTGGAAGATTGCATGCAATTGTAAAACCAGAAATTATGCTATTTCAAATGGTATTAATTTTGCGAGAAAGACTTCCAGAAATAAAAACTATTGATTTTTCAAATATAATTGAAGGAGCTGATGGCAATGAAGTTATTATTAATATATCAGATGAAAAATATGCATCAGATTTATTAATGAAACTTTGGATTGAATATGGCAGGGAAAACATCAATCAGATTGAACGAAAAAAAATCATTGTAAATATTCAATCTCAATCCCAAAAAGACATATTAGATGAAGTCAAAAATCAAAAATTTTTTCTAACTCATTCTTCTCAAGAACGAGTGTTTACGCACATTCATTCTGAATGTGCTATAAAAAAAATTGAAAATCTTAAAGTATATGACCCAAACAAATCTCTCAAAAAAAAAATAATTGAAATGGCAATTCGTGTAGCACCAGAAGGATTTAGGGTGCGATATCATTCATTTAAAGGCGAAGAGTTTATTTTTGTAGCAACAGAAGAAATTATGAATGATGAATGGATTAAAGAAGCACGGAAAATGCTCTATGATTTAAAAGAGGCAGAATAGATGGAAGTTTTACTTGAACCATATATTTATGAAGGTGGTGCATATAAACATGGGCTTATTATCGAACTGTTAGAAGACCTTGGGGGATATTTGGTGCAAAAAATACCATCGGGGTCTGAAATTATGCTTATTCTGTTAATTCCAAAAGATGATATTCAGCATATAGAAAAACTTGCAAAAAAAATGCTGGGAACTCTTGTAAAATCACAATTAACAGGAGTTGAAGTTGCAGTTATATCACCCACTCTTGCGTCTCATCATCTTCCACATTCCTCATGTGATATAGCAGAGCATTTAAGGCGAGATGGTGCTAATACAAATATGATTGGACTTGCACGAGGCATGGGACGAAATGTTTCATTGTCTCTTGATTATGAAAGAAAGCTTATTAATGAGCATGATATAGCATTATTTACACTTGGAAATTTTAGTGATTGCATCATAAACAAAAAACCGAAACTTTTTAATGGGATAAAGATTCCAATTGTTGTTACTGGTTTTCCAATTATCAGCGTAGAGGACATTTCAGGTGCTACTGTTTATGTTGAAAATCTTGGGAGAACTTCACATCGTTTGCGAAAAAAGAATGAATTATCTGCATTGGACAATATGAATAAAAAGGTAAGTTTATTGGTAGAAAAAATGCGAGAAGACCTTTCAAGAGATCCACTTACTATTTTACCTGCACGAGTTATGAATGAAATTCAAAATCAAATTCCAGAGATTAATGATGCTTTTACGCCTTCAAGTGTGACACTTCAATTGGATGGATTGCGAGTAAAATTGCCGTATGATGAATATCATGAGAGAGTTGGCAATATTGAGTTTGACGAGGGGTTTATATTGTCAGATAAAGCAGAAATTAGTAGGTCAAAGATGAAAAATTATATATTAGTAAAAATGTTTAGAGAGTCTAATATGTGAAGGGAATTTTATCTAATCATATGCAATGCATTGCAAAAAAGAAATTTTTACAAAAATAAACCGTTATGGGTTGTAGAATCTATAAAATAAATTTTTTGTGAGAGTATCAAGAACTATTGAAACTAATAATCAATCTTTACGATTGTATTTTTCGAAAAAATATTTAAATGATGTGTTTTTTTGATTTGCCGAGTCCATAGAAAAATACTTTAAAATTTCCATTAAAAAATCTATTCTAGAATCATACTTTTTAGGAATTAAATCGTTAAATTTCTCTTTAATTATGTGATTTGTAGTATCAAAATAATCTATTTTAAGTTTTTTAGAGTTTTTTTTTATCTAGTCCTGCAAGATACCAGCTTTCAATTTCCTTTATAACTACAATTATTTTATTTATATCAATTCCTTTGATGCTATTTTCTATTTTTTTCTTTTTTGAAGTTATGCATGATGTATGATCAATGTCTGTCACATAAATATAATCAGAACCCATTGCTTTAATACCATTAAAAAAACTTTCGATTTTATTATTTTGTTTTTGTGCGTATTCATGCATTATTATTGTATGGTGTTTTTTCTCAAATTCTGGTTTTATAATGTTTTCAAAAAACCGTTCATCGTCAGCACCTTCAACAAAAAAATACAATAATTTAGAATTCATAGTTCCAACTCTAATAAATTTTGCACATAAAGTTCTTCTATCCCCAATTCATTTTGTAAAAATATTTTTACTGATTCTTTTTCGTGTGGTTTAGAAATGATAGAAAATCCATCTTTGTCTCTTGAAACAAGTAAAATATTTTTCAAATCTATATGTTTTATCATTTCAGGATTATGTGTGGTAACAATAATTTGCTTTTTTTCTGATGCATCTTTCATCATTTCTGCTACTTTGAAAATAAGGTGTGGATGTATATTTCTTTCAGGTTCTTCAATTATAGTTAGGGATTTTTTCTCAAAATACAATCCAATAATCAAAGCAGTTATATTTATTGTCCCATCAGAAATAAAAAATGCTGGAATGTATTGCTTTTTATTGTATATTTCACTTAATCTAAATATCAAAGATCTATCTGCATGCTTTTTCACATCTAAACTATCTACAAAAGGCAAAAGATATTTCATTAAATTAGAAAACTTTCTTGTGTTTTCATCATCTTCCATAATATTTTTCAAAACAATAGCTAAATTGCCTCCATCTTCTTCTAATTCAAGCTTTCCAATCAGAGAAGTGGCTTTTTTAGGAAGCTTTGGGTCAAAGTCATATATCGAAACATCACTAAAATCATATGACCTAAAAAAGAATGGGTTGCTTTCAAAAATGAGTGACTTTGGTTCCAGTTTTTCTTGTCTCAAAAATGGTGGGAATATGTCATCCTTTTCTATTTGCAAATCCTCAGGAAGTTTAGAAAAATTAACATCTATTTTTCCATTAACATTGGAAATAATAAGTTCTCCCAATCCAAGTTTTTTTTTCTCTTTATTTTCTTTCTTGTAATTTTTAAATCCAATAATGTCTTCTTCAATAATCTCACCCTTCTGTATTAATTTATCGTCTACAATTTTATATCCATGCCCATCTTTATTGAATTTGATAACAAACTTAATAATTGTTTCATATACCTCCATCATAAGCATTTTTTTTTCATTTTTTAATCTCGTCATACGACTTATATATTTTTGATCTGAAATTACTTCAATTGATAAATCCTCTGATGCACCAATATTTACATTCCTAAGATATTCAATACCTCCTTGCATAGATATTGCATTATCTAAACCATGATTTGATATATCTCTTAGAAACTTAAAAATTTGTATAAAATTAGATTTTCCTGAAGCATTTGCACCAATTAACACATTAAATTTACCAAGTTCAATTTCTAAATTTTTGAAACTTTTAAAGTTTGATATTTTAATTTTTTTTATAGCCATGTTTTATCCCAATTATTTTATATTGTTTTCCTTTACCCATATATTTTTTTTATTGCATATAAAGTATAGCTTTCTTTTATTTAAGACATAGATTGATAAAAATTTTTAATTTCTTATTTGCATAATTTAAAAAGTGATATGTTCTCTATTTTTATAAATTAAACCCATGAAACATAAAATGAATAACGCCACCATAAATACTTTTTTATGCAATGATTACAATCAATAATATTACATGAGAACAATAGATTGGGACAGTGAATCAAAATCAATTAAATTGATTGATCAAACTCTTTTACCAAGCGAATACAAAATAATCGAATGCAAAACACTAAGTTCATTGTGTGAAGCAATAAAATCCTTACGAGTTAGAGGCGCACCTGCTATTGGGGCAGCAGGAGCATTTGGAATTGCACTTGCTGCACATTTAAGTAGTGCAACTACAATGGAATCACTTATAAAAGACCTTGATATAGCAGCAACTGCAATTATATCTACAAGACCTACGGCAATAAATCTTAAATGGGCAGTAGAAAGAGTAATGCATGCCATATCTGATGCATATAGTGTAGATGGAATTCGAAAAATTGCAATTTTGGAGGCGATAGATATTGCAGATGAGGACATTGAAATTAATAAAAGAATTGGTGAAATTGGTGCAAAATTATTAGATGATGGGGATACAATACTTACACATTGCAATACAGGAAGATTGGCATGTGTTGATTGGGGCACAGCACTTGGGGTGGTAAGATCTGCAATCGAATCTGGAAAAGAAATAAAAGTAATTGCATGTGAAACAAGACCACTTAATCAAGGAGGGCGACTTACCACATGGGAACTTATGCAGGATAACATTCCCGTCACACTAATTACAGATTCAATGTCTGGAACTGTTATGCGACAAGGAATGGTGGATAAAGTAATCGTTGGTGCAGATAGAATCGTAGAAGATGTGATATTTAATAAAATTGGAACTTACACACATGCCGTTTTATCAAGCGTACATGAAATACCATTTTTTGTAGCCGCTCCAATTTCTACATTTGATTTTAAAGGGTGGGAAGGAAATGTAGAAATTGAGATGAGAAATCCAGATGAAATTAGATTCTTTAATTCTGTTCAACTTAGTCCTAAAGAAGTGCCTGTATATAATCCTGCATTTGATGCTACACCAATGGAGTATATTACAGGAATCATTACAGAAAAAGGAGTGTTTAATCCGCCGTTTTTATTAGATGAAGTTCGTACTTAAAAATGAATAATTTTAAAATAATGATTTTTTTTAAAAATATTCAATATTTTATTGCACATAATTTGTAAAATTGAAGCTCATCAAAAATCAAAGATTTTTTTAAACTCATTCTGAAAGAATGAGTGATTACGCTCATTCATTCTGAATGAGCTATAAAATGTTTTAATTTTACAACTCATTAAATTTTATTTTCCAATCGTAGTATTTATTAGACTTGTTGTGTAATAATTTATACCGTCGTTGCATATTGGTTTTTAAATAGCTCGTGATTGAACGAACGAGCGTTAGTATATAATTTTATAAAATTATATGATAAGGGAAATTTTCAATTTTTCAAAAAATAAATTTGATATGACAGCATATCGATTTAAGGTATAAATTATTTTAATTTGTATCACTAAGTCTAATTAATATTTAATGCTAATCAATAATATATAACTTAATTATATCCATACTATTGCATCACAGAAATTATATATCCTTTTGAATTTTTGCATTCATATTCATTAATATCAAATTTAACATCTAAAAATTGTTTAGTCACATAAATATTTGTTAATGTGTGATTTGTAATCTCCGAAACTCCAATAGAAGATTTTGAATAATATAAAAATGGTATCATTTGATCTCCTGCGTATTTATCAAATGCCATACTCGTTTTCATTTCATTTAAAAGATTTTCTGCTGCAATTTTTCCAACAATTTCAGCTCTTATTCCTCTTTCGCCCAATCCATCAGAACCTATCGTATCACATTTTAAAAATATCCCAATACCTGACGATGTTCCCTTTGTATTTTCTATTTTTATATTTGGAATTTTATTTTTTTTTGCAAGTATATTTATTGTAGATTTCCGAACTCTTTTTGCAATTTGTTCATCTAAATTTTGATTGAATACGATTCCTTCCACAAATGCACCACTATCATCATTACTTCTAATTAAATAGATTGGCTTTAAAGCACAAGGATTTAATCTCAATTTAACTTCTCCTCTGCCTTCTGGATAAAATCCTCTTTTAACTATATCAATTGAACAATTGTACCCCATTTTGCTCAATATGTTAAGAGTGATGTCTTTAATGTAATCAATCGGAGGTGCATTTTTTACATTAGTTCCGCCTTTTATTGTTATATTTACAGGTTTTTCTATCATAAGACCCAAAGGAAGAAGTGCTTGAATTACTAATGAAATACTTCCAGCAGTTCCAATATTCAATTTGAAATTTTTTGAGATTACTTTTTTTGGATAAAATTCTATTGTTTCAGAACCTTTGCAAAGACCTTTTACCGTGGCATTACAAAGTTTTTTAATAGCTTTCACACATGCGATGTGTTGATGGGAAAGTCCCGCATTTTTTCTTAGTTTTCTTATATTTATTATTTTTATAGGCTTTTGAGTGATTGCAGATAGTGAAACCGCAGTTCTAACAATCTGACCGCCACCTTCGAGATAATCACCATCTATTAAAATTAAATCCATTAATTTATATAAATATTATATACTTACTTTTGAAATTCCTATTATTCGTATTTTTGCACTACCATCAATAAGAACCACTCTATCGCCATTTTCACAAACGATTGGTTTTATAAGTTTCAATTTAATTATGTTTTCTTTTCGGTTTTCAACACGAACTGCCACAAGTTGCAATCCAATAACAATCTGATAATCTTCTCCAACACCTATTTCTTTTTTTGAATATGGATTCCATTTCATATCAAGTTTCAAATCATCCAAAATCAAAAGTTCGCCATCAGAAAGAATCATACCCCTCTCTAAATCATCAGGTAAAATTCCTTTCAGTGCAAGCCCAACCCTTGCATTTGTCCCTGCATCCTTCACATCTTTATCTTGCACTTGAATGCTTTTAATTGATGCTTTATTTTCAGTTGGATATATTCTAAGTGAGTCATGAATTTTAACATTCCCTTTATCAATTTTTCCAAGAATGACAGTTCCAACACTCTTTACTGCAAAAAAGTGGTCAATTGAAATTTTTGTAAAGCTTTTGCTTTTATCTCGCTCATCAAGACCAATCATTTTTTCTCTTATTTGAATCGAATCTCTTTTTAAAATTTCAAAATCTTTCATTGAAGTATTTGAAATTATCTTTTTAAAATTCTCAATATCGAGATATTCTCCAACTACGAAAAATCCTTTTTCCTCATTTGATATGTCTAATGCAAGAAGTGTTTCTCCAATTTCTGGTTTTATTTCATTTATGAATACTAATGCATAATCCATCATATTTATGGTGTATATCAAAGGTGCTATCTTTTCAGGATAGCGAATAGGTTCAATAAAAACTACTGAATCGTCTCCTTTTTTATAATCATATAATGTTATATCACTCGAAGTTCCTTTTTTACCAAGTTCTTTGCCAATATCTTCGACATCCCCAAATAATCCTATTGATATGTGTTTCATATTTATTTATTTTTTTATTTTAGTATATTATTTTAGTATATAATTTGTAAAGCTCATTTGGAACAAATGAGCGTTTGCTCGTTAACGCTCGTTCAGAACGAAAATAAAAGATTTTCTTAAACTCATACTGAAAGAATGAGTGATTACGCTCATTCGTTCAAAAATCAAAGATTTTCTTAAACTCATACTGAAAGAATGAGTGATTACGCACATTCGTTCAAAAATCAAAGATTTTCTCATACGCACATTCGTTCCGAATGTGCTTTCCGAATGTGCTTTACGAATGTGCTTTACGAACGAGCTCTCAAAGAGAACGAGCATTTATTATATGTTGAGAGAAATTTTCAATTTCTCGTAATCGTATTTGTGCCCAAACGCTCATTCATTTCAAATGAGCTATAAAAAAGCAGCTATAAATTTACTTTATATAATTTATTATATCCTATTAAATTAAACACGCCATAGATATATATTTTTTGGAAAAGACATTACTTAATTATTAATGGTGTCAATCATATTATCAATCATAATTATAAATATATTGAATATGCCGTATTATACTGTGAGTCTAATGTTTGTTAATAGAAAAATGAATTAAAATTGCTTGAAGAATTATACAATACCAATAAGAAAGAAATATTAGTATTATATGGTAGAAGAAGAACTAAGAAAAGCAGAATTAATAAAGCAATTTATAAAAGAAAAAGATGCTGTTTATTTTTTATTAGATAAAAGGGGAGTTGGAAAGTAATTCAAATAGTTTTTATAAAATATTATTCAAAAAATACAATTTACCTCGTAATATTGAAGTTAAAGATTTTAAAAATACTTTTGAGTTTTTAAATATGAGTACGAGAAAAAAGGAAATTTCTCTCAGTACATAACTTTATAAGTTATATACTATTAAAAATAAAAATTTTTTATTCTGGATGAGTTAGAGAAAATTCCAATTTCTTGCTATTGTTTTATTGCTGTCATAAATTTAAAATCTAAAACTGTGTTAAATATTTTATTTGACAATTATAAAATCATTGTTTTTCATAAATTTTAATTACATCAAGAATCTATCTCAAATATTCGATAGTATATAGAGAAAAAAATTAATTTTTCGTAATAGTTAAACACATATAAAAAATCAAACACCATCGACCCATAAAATCTTTTTTCACAACATTAGACTTGGGTGTGTATATTAACTCATATTTCTATATGCGGCGACTAAATTTTAACTTTCAACTATAAATCACTATGCTAAGATTAAATTTTAATTTGTTATGCGAATCAAGTCTAGTAATTACATAATTTTTATATGTTATTAAAACATATAATATTTGTAAAAATATTTTTAGACATGGATAGCAATCAAAGATTTTTTATGAATTAATGGCAATACGAAAATTTTTTAAATTGAACAAGAATAAATAAAATATAGTTATAAAGAACATCCACCTATAGATTGATTGTTGTGTCATATTTAAGTGAAAATGATAATCATTTGGGTGAGAAACGAGATAATGCTTGTTCATTCCGAACAAGCAAACGCTCATTCGTTCCGAACAAGCAAACGCTCATTCGTTCCGAATGAGCTATCAAAGATTTTCTTAAACTCATTCTGAAAGAATGAGTGTTAAGTATATAATAAACGCTCGTTCGTTCGAAAACCTTCGGTTTTCTCATACGCACATTCGTTCCGAATGTGCTTTCCGAATGTGCTTTCCGAACGAGCTTTATAAATTAGATACAGTTAAAAATTTCTCTTAGTGCATAATTTTACAAATTGTATGCTAATGCTCGTTTGTTCCAAACGAGCTATAAAAAAATAAAGATATTGAACAATGTTTAAAATAAAAAAAGAGTATGTAGTGACTAATGATAACAAGAAGAAGGCAGTTTTAATAGATATAAAAACCTTTGAAAAATTAGAAGAAATTATTGAAAGTTTTGGTCTTGGTAAGTATATGGAGGAAGTTGAGGATGACGAGATTTTAAATATAGACTGTGCGAAAATATACTATAATACCTTAAAAAAGAATTGATATGGTAACTTGCTTTTATAAAAAGAAGTTTTTAAAGGATTTAACAAATTTACCGTCAGTTTATCGAGAACGAATTGAGACATTGGTCTTTGATGAAATTCCTGAACTTGATAATATCTTTAACATACAAGATTTAAAAAAGATAAAAGGATATGAAGATTATTATCGAATAAGAATAAGCAATTATAGAATTGGATATAAAACAGAAGCAGAGAATATTATCATCTTTTATAGGGTAAAGAGTAGAAATGATATTTACAAAGTTTTTCCATAAAGTTATGAAAATCTATGTTAACTCGACTTTGTCATATTAGATGCTCATTCAAGCATCCGATATTGATTTTGCTTTTCTGAATGATTTGAGGTTATGCCGCCTCGTATAACTGGTTTATCTTGTAATGTGACAAAGTAGAATTAATCTGTGTCACAAATAAAAAATCTGCGTAATCTACGGATATAAGATTTAAAGAACGAACGCTAAATTATAATGCATATACAAAAGATAAAAAAAATATATTATATATGCAACGAGAAATTAAAATTTTTTTAAACTCTCAAAATGAAGGATTTAGGAAAATTTCTAATAGCTTGTTCAGAATGAACAAGTATTACCTCTATTTTCATTTTTATCAAATCTTATTTTTGTTGCGGCATAGATTCTAATTCAAATTTAAGTTCTTTTAATGAAGGTATATTTTCAAACCATTTTTTATTCGTAATTTCATTTGTGACTGCACAATATATATTCGATATCAATATCTTTAATTTTGGAGGCAATGGTTCTGGTTGCAATTTACATATCGCTTTCCAATTTTCTCTATCTTCATTTTTTGCCCTTTCAGTTTCAAGATGCCACGCAGTATTACGATAATAAGTTCTTGCAATTTCTTTACTTATTTGAATTCCATTATAACTAAAACGACACTCGTCCAAAGTTCCTGCAACATCAACTAACATTAATGAACGATTTAAATCAAATCCATATTCTACTTTCCCATCTTGATTTACAAATCCAATCTTTGAAAATTCTTCTGAAATAATTTTACTTATTTTTAATGTCTGCTCTTCTATTTTTTGAATTTGCAATTCTGTTAATCCTGCACATTCCATAGCTTCATTTCGATTTAAATATCTATCCGTAATTTCAAATTTAGTAGAGTAATCTATAAATGGAT
>JAAXQB010000285.1 GCA_012329085.1 Methanosarcinales archaeon
GTCGAGGGTTGTTCCGCACCGAATATACAGGGTCGACCCTACGCGAACATCTTGGCCTAGAGCGCCCCCACCCGCGTTGATGGCACACACCCAATAAGCACGAGTTTCTCCGTCTTGTGTGATAATTGGTTCTGGTGCAAATGACATCACTTCTTTAGATTCTGGGTGAACAATCGCTCTAACCCAACATCTGATGGTAATATGTAATTTCTCTGGTTCTCGAATTCGTTTTCTTGAGAGCCAAGAATCGCAAATGATTTTTTTGAAGAAAAATATCCAGTTCCATCTATGGAAAGCAAGTAATGCCCATTCATGAAAACCATTTTTTCTAAAGCCTTCCCTCGCTGAATTTGATGAAAAACATCTTTGAACAAAGGCTCTATGTCAGCAGGCTCTATATCATCCAAAATTTTACGCATTTGAGTATCACAAGGCACTTCATTTATATTATAAACTGTTTTTAGATTCTCATCTTTTAATCGTCTCTCATCAAAAACAAGCAATGAAGGGTCTTTTAAGGAAAACATAGCAAAAGCTGACATAAGTGCATCAGGCAGAGAAATCTTTATGTTGCCTGATTTATTCATCTTTTATTTTCTCAAAGTTTGAATATACGCGTTTGAATAATGTATCAGCGTTTAAATATTTTCTAAGTTTTATTTTTATTTTGGCTTTTTGTGAAATACCATTTGTTAAGTTTAAAATTGACACTCGTTCATTTTGAACGAGTTGTTAAAAATTAGTTGAATTTATCCTATATATTACTTGCAATGCATATAAATTTTTACGAAATCATAGAATGTACCATTTTGATTGCATGCGTTTATAATTCTATCGGGAACCGATGGTAGTGAAAAGTTGTTTAATTACTTTTTTAAAAAACATTGACTAATACAGTCGATTTTACCAAATCATAAAACTTAATCAACATCAAAGTTTAGAATACAAGCAAAGGTTTTTGACAGCACATCAACGCACATTCTCTTTGAGAATGTGCTCTCGAAGAGAATGAGTGTTATTATTTGTGTGGGGGTGAGCGGTTAATTATAAACTTACAAAACTATTAATATTACTATTTTGCGTACAATAGGTGAAATTCTTATTTTAAATCTAATATATTTATAGAATAATTACTAAATGTCCAGTATCACTCTTATTAATCCTTTACAAATTTCGTCCCATACACAATCATTCCTTTATCATCATCAGTCATTAACTTTCTAAACACAGGTTTAACTCTCATACCAATGCTCATATTTTCAGGTTCCTCAATTATTTGTGTTGTAAATCTTGGTCCTTCATCCATTTTTACAATTGCTAAAATATAAGGAGTTCGGTGAATAAGTTCCTCTGTTTTAGTATGTATTACTGTATAGGTGACTACTTGTCCTTTTCCTTTGAATTTGTATGATTCTACATTTCCTGTCCTTCTACACATTGGACAAAGATTTCTTGGTGGGTAAAAATACTCATTGCATGAATTACAATGCGTGCCTTTTAAATTATATCTAGCTTGTTGCATTCTCCAAAATCTTGCTACGGTCATAATTATCTACTCCTTGAAAAAATATGTACAAGAACTGTTGCTCCAGAACCCCCAACATTATGAGTCATTCCAATTTCTGCACCATCTACTTGTCTTTTGCCTGCATCTCCTCTTAATTGATACACAACTTCGATTGCTTGTTTAATTCCAGTTGCACCAACCGGATGCCCACACGATTTTAAACCTCCTGATGTATTTACTGGAATTTTTCCTCCAATTGCAGTTTCGCCATTCTCTGTAAATTTACCCCCTTCTCCTTTTTTCACAAATCCCAAATCTTCTATTGCACAAATTTCAGCAATTGTAAAACAATCATGTACTTCAACTGCATCAATATCTTTTGAACTGACATTCGCTTGTTTTTTTGCTTTTTTTGAAGCTACAACAGTTGCATCAAGTGTGGTTAATTCTCGCCTATTATGAAGAGAGATTGTATCACTTGCTTGTGCTGTTGCTTTAATATATATTGGGGTATCTGTATATTTTTTTGCAACGGCTGCAGGACAAAGAATTAATGCCGATGCACCGTCTGTTATTGGTGAGCAATCAAGAATATGCAAAGGATCTGCAACCATTGTTGAATTGAGCACTTGATCCACTGTGATTTTATTGCGATATTGCGATATTGGATTCATTGATCCATTTTTATGATTTTTAACTGCAACTTCTGCAAGTTGCTTTGATGTAGTTCCATATTTTTCCATATGTAATCGTGCAATCATTGCATACAATCCCGGAAATGTTGCACCCATAAGACCCTCCCAATCACGATCCGATGCAGCCGTAAGTGCTGATGATGCATTTGATGCAGGCACATCTGTCATTTTTTCAACACCTGCTGCAACTACTATATCTTGATAACCTGACGCAATTGCCATTATTCCTTGCCTAAGTGCAAGACTACCTGATGCACATGCCGCTTCCACTCGAGTTGCTGGTGTATTAAATTCACGGGAAAGCCCAGAATAATCTGCAATTAAAGCACCAATATGCTCTTGTTCAACAAATTGCCCTCCACTCATATTACCAACATACAATCCCTCGATGTCTTTTCCATGCAATCCTGCATCATTTAATGCTTTGCCTCCTGCTTCTACAAAAATATCTCTAAAAGACCTATTCCAAAATTCTCCAAATTTTGTATTGCCAACTCCTATAATTGCTACTTCTCTCATATTTTCTTTTTTCCTTTTTTATTTAACTAATTATTAAATCCATTTAAGGCATTTTTATTTTTCCTTGATGTCGTGCATATGTTGCATAATCTATATATGTTGGATTTTCAAGTAATTTTTCTACTGTTGATGCATTATTTCTAATTTCTTCAATTTTATCTGTCACTGTAATACTAAATGCATCCGAACCTGCACCTGAACCAAATGCTGTCACAAAAATTCTATCACCTGATTTTGCTTGATCAAGTGTTGCGGCAAGTCCCATCATACATGATCCTGAATATGTATTCCCAAGTTTTGGAACAACAAGTCCAGGTTTAATTTGTTCCATATTAAATCCAAGTGTCTTTGCAACTCTTGTTGGAAATTTGCCATTTGGCTGATGAAATACTGCATAGTCATAATCAGATGGTTTTGTTCCTATTTTATTCATAAGCCCATTGGCTCCACCTTCTACATGTTTAAAATATCCCGGTTCTCCTGTAAATCTTCCTCCATGCTCTGGATATTGCATGCCTTCCCTCCTCCAAAAATCAGGAGTGTCAGTTGTAAATGAATAAGTATCTTCAATAATTGCAGCAATTTCTTTTTCTTTGTTACCAATCAAGTATGCAACTCCTCCTGCTGCATTTGTATATTCAAGCGCATCTCCCGGTGCTCCTTGTGAGACATCAGCTCCTATTGCAAGTCCAACATCAATCATTTTAGATTTTACAAGTCCCATGCATGCTTGAATTGCAGCAGTTCCTGCTTTGCATGCAAATTCAAAATCTGCAGCTGTCAGGTTAGGGCTTGCTTCTATTGCTTCTGCAACGATTGTACTTGTTGGTTTTACAGCATAAGGATGAGATTCACTTCCTGTATATATTGCACCAATTCGAGTTGCATCTAAACCACATCTTGAAACTGCATTTCGTGCGGCTTCGACTGCAATGGTTACTGTATCTTCATCTACATCAGGCACAGATTTTTCTTGTACCATAAGACTTAGCTTTACAAGGTTTGCATCTCCGCCCCATACGCGTACAATTTCTTCTACTTTTATCCTAAATTTTGGGATATAAGCTCCATACGATATTATTCCTACACTCATATATTCACCTTTTCTTGTAATATTTTTTTTATATCCTCAATTTCCATTCTTGTTGTAAGAAGTGGTATTCTATCTATTTCTGCCATTTTTTTTACTAATGGGTCTATTGTATCTTTTGTAAGTCCATGCATAACAACAACTCCCGGTTTTAAATTAGTCACACGAATTGCTGCCATTGGTGATTTTCCAGAAGATACTTTTGTAAATATCATGGCTCTTTCCGTACTCCACCCATATAATTTTTGAAAATCATGTGAGGATAATTCAAGTATTGTTTTTTGACTATCTATTATTGTAAATCCATATAACTGTTTATCAATTCCTTTATAAATTATTTCTGCATTGATTAATGATATTAATTCTGTAAGTTTTATTGGAGTTGTGTATTCATAAGTACTATATATTTCATCAGTTCCATTGTTTATTTGTAACATTTTTTCATATGCATGTATTTTTTGACCTCCACGACTTAAATCAATATCCAATAAGGCTTTTATAATTTTACTTACGATAACTGTGCCGGGCGATAGTCTTCTTCCACTTTCGTAATCGCTAATAACAGATGGAGACATGTTTAAATGTGCAGACAAATCATTTTGTGCAATTTTAAAATTCAATCGCCATTTTTTTAATACGCTGCCCGGATTTTCAGAAAGTGTGACTTCTCCTGCCATTTTTTCAGCAAGTCTATATCGAATGTTATTATGGGATGTAATTCCATTCATGAGATATATTTAAGTTTTTAATTCTATTTATATCTAACGAATTATAATTCGTTAATTAGTGGATTATTTGTTTGGTGTTTTTTGATAGCTCGTTCGGAACGAACGAGCGTTTGCTCATTCTCGAAGAGAATGGGCGATAGAGATAAAATATTCGATTTTTGTTATTGATTTAAATTATGGGCGATTTGTATTTTTTTATAAAATAGAAATTGATACGCATTTGATACTAATTCATATATGTAATTTGATACTTATTTGATACACATATGTATGAATTAATTAGTTTTTTATTAAGAAGCAAAAATAGAAAAAAGTTTTGAAAAATTTAGAAAAACCAGGCACTCCAACAGAATTGGCTACAAAATTACAAATTCAACGCTCTACTGTTAGTAGAGCAATATTAGAATTGCAAGATAAAAAATTGATTAAATGTCTTACCCCTAATGAAAAAATGGGCAGACTTTATCAAATTACTGATTTAGGTAGAAAAATTTTAAAGGAAATCTAATATGGTTAAAATAAAAATAAACGATTTTGTAATTACGATTAAAAAAATTGAGGATATTGAAGAAAAATCCGTTGGTTTAGTGGAAAATGTTTTAAATGAACAAATTACTATTTTTTTTATTGGGAATAAAAAAAGTATAAAAGTCATGAAAAACAACATATTATTATTGGATATAAATCATACATTTTTTTATTAAAATTTGTTTTATTTCTATATTGTGAAATTTGGCACAATTCAAAAATATAGTGATTTTATATTTTTTATGTTAAACATGCTCACATAATAAACCAAGTATTGCTTTTTATTATGTAAGTGAATTATGAAACTATGCCGCATAATTTATGAATTTTAATTTTAAATCCAAATAATAAAATGATACTTTATAAATATTATATGCTACCTTAAATAATTTTTATTGCGCAAGGTTTTAAGGCGGAGGTAATCAAAAATTTAAATTTTTTGGGTCGTGAATATTTTGCAAATATAAACAACACGAATGAAATTTTTTTATTTATTCTCAAACACTTTTTTGTTTCAAACGAGCTATCGAAAATCAAAGATTTTCTCAAACGCTCATTCTCTTCGAGAATGAGCTATCAAAAAAATTATAAAAATTAATAATTCTCACAAAGAATTTCATGATGATCTTTTTTATGTGCACATGCAGGACAAAGTTCTGGAGCCTTCATTCCCTCAGATATATATCCACAATTTCGACATTTCCATTGTACTGCACTATCTCGCTTAAATACCATATCATTTTCGATATTTTCAAGTAATTTAAGATACCGTGATTCATGATATCTTTCTGCAACTGCTATATTCTTAAAAACTGCACCTATTTCTATAAACCCTTCTTTTATAGCAATTTTTGAAAATTCTGGGTACATAATAGAATGCTCATATTTTTCCCCAGATGCTGCACTTATTAGGTTTTCTTTTGTAGTTCCAATTTTACCTGCTGGAAAACTGGATGTAATCTCTACTTCTCCACCTTCAAGAAATTTGAATAATCGTTTTGCATGTTCTTTTTCATGTTCTGCGGTTTCAGTGAATATACTAGATATTTGCACAAAACCATCTTTTTTTGCTTGTGATGCAAAATAAGTATATCGATTTCTTGCTTGCGATTCTCCGCTAAATGCTATTAATAAATTTTTTTCTGTTTTTGTTCCTTCTAAGTTCATATAAATCTCCTTTTGATTTCAAATTCTTAACAACTATTGTTTCAAAATATATGCTCTCGAAAGAGTTACCTATTTTAGAAAATTTCTGATATGACATTTTCAAAAAAATGTAGGTTATTCAAATGAGTTATAAAATATTTTATTTTCTCAGATAGTTGTTAGGATTTGTATTTTAAAACCAAACAATATTATATAGTATTTAAAAGCATATAAAATTTTATTAGTTTTGAAAAACTTAAACATTTTAATCACAACAATATTTGTAGATTTTTTAAATACAATCATTAAATTCAACATATTTTATTATGTATAATTTTCATGATTATCATATTATTCTGCATTTACGATTGCAATTTCCCGCATGAATTTATTTAACAACATCTCTTATATCTTTAACATTTTCCAATACTGTAAGCCCTTCCATCTTTTTTAATTTATTTGAATTTTCCACATCAATATCTCTCATATATAGTATCAATTTTTTTCCATTTGGCAAGATAGTTTCAATAGAACCTTTGTGCTGATCGGCTGGATAGCAAATCGTTGGAACTTTGGCCTTCACCGATTGTGCCACACAATTTGAAAGTAACGAATCTGCTATTCCATGTGCAATCTTTGCTGTTGTATTTGCACTCATTGGAGATACAATAAATATATCAAATTGACCTGTTTGTAATTTTCCAGTAAGAAATGGAGCGTTTGGTCCAACTTCGGTTTTCGGCTTTGGGTCAATCGCTTTTAAACGATTCCACAACTTATACATTTTTACAACCATTTCCCCATTTTTTGAAAGATATACTGTAATATCTACAGCATGATTTTCTTTGATATGTTCCATTGACTCAAATGTTTCTTCTATTAAATCGCCACACCCTGTAATACCCCATGCAATTTTTATCATTTTATAAACCTTGTGTTTAATTTAATTGTATCATTCAATAATTTCATCAAAATAGCTTTTATCAACACCGCATACTGGACATACCCAATCAGAAGGCAAATCTTTAAATTCAGTTCCTTTTGCTATATCGGCATCTGGATCTCCTATCTCTGGATCATAAACATATCCACATGCACTGCATCTATATCGTGTCATTTTTTTTATCCTCATTTATATTTTTCATATTAATATTTTTATAAAAATTTTTTAATGTTTTTCTAAGTGATCGCAAACCCTCTTCATCTTCTATGATGCCTTCTTTTCCTTTATCTTTTGACCAAAAACAAGCTCCAAGATTTGCGCCAAACGAACCGCCAGCAACTGCGATTATTTCACTTATCATATAATAATCATGTATTGTTTTTAAAGCAGTTTCTTGCCCTCCGCTTCGGTCTCCTCCAATTGCAATCCCCATTCCAACTTTTCCTGCCATAACTTTTGGATTTTTTGCAACAATTGCCCTACACCTATCCATCACCGCTTTTAATTGTGCAGAAATGTTTCCTTGATATACAGGAGTTCCGAGAATAAATCCATCTGCAATGGATAGATATTCATAAAATTCAGCCATATCATCTTTATGAATGCATTTTCCTTCTCGCTTTTTTACACAATAATCACAATGGATGCAAAATTTAATCGTTTTTCTTGCAACAGTTAAATATTTTATTTCGCACCCTTTATCTTTTAAAAATTCAAGTGCATAATTTACTGCATAATGAGTTCCTTTAAGTCTTGGACTTCCACTAATTCCAACTACTAACATTTTTAATTATGTATAATTTATAAATATATATTCTGTATATACATTATAATTTAGCGTTTGTTCTTTAAATCTTATATTTGAAGATTGCACAAATTTTTTATTAAATAAAATTATAAATTTCATTCTATAAATCATATTACCTAAAAATTTTTAATAGCTTATTCAGAATGAATGAGCGTAAACACTCATTCTTTCAGAATGAGTTTGAAAAAATCTTTGATTTTTGATTTCTCAAAATTTTAATAGTTTAAAAAAATCTGTATAACTTTTGAGTTTTAAATAAAAAAAATATATTTTAACTTTTAGATTGGCAATCTATTTAAATATAAATATTGATTTTGTGTTAGTATATAATTTGTAAATACATATTTTTTAAAAGGAAATATGCATTAGAAAATATCTAATTTTTGTATTATATCTTAAAAGAATATTTTATTTTCTCGTTTTAAATAATTTAAAAACATACTGCTCAATGCATTTGATTCATCTTACAATATAGTAAAATTAAACTAAACATATACTAATTTTTAGATTCTATATTTAAAATTGTTAAATTTTTTCCAAATTCATAGCACTCATTAAGGTGGTCTTTTTTTGGAACAAACTTGCATTTCAGACATTTATCTTCAATTATATCAAATTTCAATTTATTGAATGATTCTTTTATTACTTTTGATGCTGCCTCGCCCCATCCAAATGAACCAAATGCAACTCCAATTTTTGGCGGCATTTTAAGACCTTCCATATAATTTAAAAACATTGCCACAGACGGATATACAGTAGAATTTAGCGTTGGAGATCCAATTAATACATATTTTGCATCAATCATATCAACAATTATTTTATTCATTGGAGTTTTTGAAATATTATATATTTTAACATCAATTCCTTTTTCAATCAAGCCATCAGCTATTGATAATGCAAGTTTATGTGTGGAACCATACATTGAATCATAAGCTATAACTGCCTTTTCATTCAATTTATTTCCAGACCATTCTAAATATGCATCAAGTATGTCATCTATTTTTTTCGTCCATATTCCTCCATGTGATGGACAAATATATTCAATATCAAGCCCTTTGACCGTTTTTACGGCATTTGGTATAAGCGATTTATATGGCAATAATATATTTGCAAAATATTCTTTTGCATCATCCATAATAGATTTAATTTCATAATCATATCTCTTGGATGTTGCAATATGCTGACCAAATGCATCATTTGAGAATAAAATTTTATCTTCTTGAGAATATGTCACCATATTATCAGGCCAATGAAGCATAGGTGTTTTTACAAAAGTAAGTGTTCTCTTTCCAATTGAGATGGATTCACCAGTATCTACTATTTTGTAATTCCAATTTTTAGCATCATCGTAATGCAATTCAAGATGGTTTTTCCCTTTTTTAGTTGTAATAATTGTTGCATCACTCAATGCTATTATTTTCTCAATAGATCCACTATGATCTGGTTCTACATGATTTACTACAACAAAATCCAAATTTTTTATATCAATGATGTTTTCAATATTATTTATGAGAGCATCAGACATGTAAGATTTAACAGTATCTATAAGAACTTTTTTTTCATCCAATATAAGATATGAGTTATAGGTTGAACCCCTATCTGTTGCATATCCATGAAAATTTCTAATATCCCAATCAACTGCACCTACCCAATGCACCCCCTCTTTTATTTCGTGTTTACTCATTTTCATGTTTTTTAACTATGCATTTATCAGCAAGTTTCGTTGTCAAATCACCAGTGTCTTTTATAGGAAAGTCACTATCTGCCATTATATCAATAAGCACTGCCGCCTCTATGTCTCCACATGGTAAAGATAATTCGCATGGCAGTGCATTGCCTAATTCAGTTTTATTTTTAATAGGAAATACTTTTTTATTTCTAAAAAATTCAGTAAGTCGTAATTTAAATTCTTGTATGTCTTTCAATGCTTCAAACATTGGATGTTGTGATGTTGTCATTTTTATAAACCTCGTTTTTATTTTTTTATAATATATTTGAAAACAAAAATCCTTTAAAGGAAGAGTTTTAGAAAAAAATTCTTTTTGAGAATTTTTAAATCAAAAATTTTCTAAAATATACCTCTTCTTCGGATGATGAATATTCTAAAAGAGTAAATTATAAAATTAAATTTTTAATAATTTCTCGTCAAAGGAGATGTTGTTAAGTATATTCACAGACTTTATAAATACTGGCATTCCTGCCGTAAGTAATACAACTTGTAATGCATCCATTATTTCTTCTTTGGTTATATTCAATTCAATCATTCCAGATTTCATCTGCATTTCAATTGCCTTTTCATCTCCCATTGATGCCACAATTCCAATTGCGATTAGTTTTTGAGTTTTATAATCTAAAATTTTTCCAGTGAATACAGATTCATTTAATCTAACAATCGTTTCAAACATATCTGGGTTGCTTTCTTTAATATATTGCATCCCTTTTCCAAAAAATTTCTTATATTTCATAATTCTATTTTTAAATAAAAAAAATTAAAGAAAGCTGTTAAGCTTTAAATATTCTTTTCCGCCTCTTTCTCTGCTACGGCTTTTGCATACAACTCAATAACTTCCTTTTTATAATTCGCATATCCTTTTTTATTCTGTCTTGGCCAAGTATAGTCTGCACTATGATGGAATCTATGGCATATTGTATAAGTTTTAAGCCATGGTGCATATAAAAGCAAGGTATTTAATGCCCTCTCTGCAAAGAAACATGGAATTCCATTAAAAAGTACATAATCATGTTGTCCTTTCCCATTTACTCCTTTCCATGAAGCATCTGTTAAATACACCCCACAAATTTCTAAAATTCCACAACTCATATGGACTTTTAAACCCCGCTCTTTAAGCGGTCCTGCGGTATCCCCGGTTGCACACACTGCAAAATTTCCAGCTTTTGCAATATCTGCTGCTGTATCTATTGGCAAGTGTCCACTTCCTTTCACTCCGCCTGTAAGAAGCCATGGACCTATTATAAATAATGGATTTTTTGCCTTTTTTAAATGTTCTGCATATTCTTTAGGAGAAGATATTTTAGCACATGCAATTCGACTTACATTAGTAAGATTCATTGCAAGTTCGCCATTCAAATGAAATCCGCGAGTTTCTGTACCTTTACCTGACCCTCCAATTGTTATCTTTGGTTTTAATTTATACATATTTTTCACCTTTTATTTCAGAATGATACATCTTAACATAGTTCAACATATCTCTCCCAGGTGGCATACTTCCCCTTCTTGGTATACTTACAGGATCTCCAGGCAAAATATGTTCATTATATTTAGTTTCGGCATATATCCTACCAATTCCACACTTTGGTTCAAATCCTAAATCTCCACGAAGTTCATAAAATTCACCCTCTACAACTCTCCCTTCTACTTCTGGATCTTTTACCACTCCACATTCTGATCCATATCCAAGTGATGCCGTTGTAAGATGTACCGTACCCTTAACAAATATTTTTCCATTTGCCATCTCTGCTCCAATTCTTGAAAATGAATTACCTCCAATAATTATAGTCCCATTTTTCATATGCATTCCTGCACTTTGCCCTACATTTCCAGCAATTTCAACAACGCCTCCCTGCATATAGGCTCCAACATGGTCCCCACAACTTCCATCAATTATAATATTTCCGCCATACATTCCTTTTTGTGTGCCTCTTGAACTTCCACCAAGATAATGTAATGAATTGCCTTTTATATGAATTGTTCCGCCATGCATCTCCCTTCCTGCATAATTATCTGCATTTCCTTCTATTGTTATCAATCCACCAATCATTTCTGCCCCAACATGCATATCTATATCTCCTTTAATTAGGATTTCGCCTGTTGTCATTTTTTCTCCAACTCTTTTTAATCTTGGAACACTGCCATCAATTATAATTTTAATCTCACTTGCATCATCACTTGGTGTGCCTTCGACTGTGAAATAGTCTTTTATTGGAATTGCTCTATTTCCATGATATAGGATTATGGATTCGATATCTTTAATTGATTTGCCTGCAAAATTATCTGGTGTAATTGTTTCTGCTTCTACAGAAATTGTATTTTGTTTTTCTTTTATAGGTGTAAGTGTAATTTCATTCATTGTTCCACCTTCATCTCTTTTGGTATTGCATGCAATTTACCTGTGATAACATCAATTCGATCATCTTGCGATAGATACCATGCAGGATCTATACTGAAATTTTGATTTTGTATTGTATAATATTTCTTAAACTTAATACTTGTTTCAATATCAACAAGTTTTTCAAGTTCTTTATCCAAAGAAAGCGGTGTTGCATAATCAATTTTTTCATTTGTAATATCCACAATTTCTTTATCTTTTACTACAATTTTACCTTTCTTTATGGTATAAAGCATTTCAGATAGCTTCTCCTTTGCAGTTGGGTCTTTTGAGAAATCAAATTCTAATGGATTCACATCCCATACAATTACATTTGCTTCTGCTCCAACTCCAAGATGTCCTTCTGTTTTAGATACGCCCATTGCAATAGCAGGTCCTGCAACTGTTGAAATAATAAGTTCATTAAAATCATATTCTTTATCAATTCCGCCAAGACCAGTTCGTTTAATCGCCCAAGGATGCACATTTTCAGCAACATCCATTCTTGCTTTCTCACTCATAAGCCAATGATATATATATGGATAATCTAAGAAAACACCACCATTTGGATGGTCAGTTGTGATAAACATTTTCCATGGATCTGTAAGTAATTGCAATTCAAGACCAATAGCCCACATTGATGCATGCACAGGAGACTTCTTTGAATAAAGGAAGGGAAGAATTCCAACACCATCTTCTGCTTCAACATCATTGGTGATTAATTTATTGTGTGTCATCTTATACAATGCCCATTCTGCTGACGAATCTGCTGTCATTGTAGTCACATCTCCAAAAATTACATTTCCACTATCTGAAGTCATGTGTTCACTATTATTTATGTATTTTGATACTTTATCTGCTGCAGATTCGAATGTTCCCCATGAATCCCCACCATACGAATTAAATTGTGCGTGCGTAATATGTGTATTAGTAGTTCTGCCAGAATCTGAATTTACTTTAATATTTTTAGTAATATCCAATTCATCAAGGGTAACTTCATAATTCCCTGGAACTCCAATATTATTTACATGCAAATGTATTGAATGAGGGAGCATAAGCTTTTCATTTGCAATAGAAAGACCTTTTATAATATCTCTTGGAGTCACTCCAAAATGCGGAACTGGATCGTCTGCATGTTTGCAGTTCCATTCATTATTCCATTTATATGCTTCATTGCCACCGGGATTTACTATTTTTATTGAATAAGCACCTGAGGATTTAATAAGATTAGATACATATGCTGTGACTTTGTCTTGTTCTTTTGACTTTAAATAATCTAAGATCATCCAATTATTACCCATAAGAAGATGTATTCCTTTACTGATTATTGGAAGATTATTAAATTCAAAACAACATTGATTTGCATATAATGGTGAAACTGCACCCTCAAATCCTCTTGTAAATCCAAGTTTGGCGTATTCATACCCTATTTCACTTATAGTTGGAGTTCTTCGTCCTCCCCCACCCCTTCTAATTCCTCTTGCAGGGCTTAATCGAGACCTAATATCTTCTGGAGTTAGCATTCTTGCAGCCGTTGGTGTTGGTCCAACCATGTGTGAATGACATTCTATTTTACCTGGTGTTACAGCTTTTCCTGTTGCATCAATAACTTCTGCATCAGCCCCTACTGAATCGACAACTTTACCATCCCTGATATATATATCTGCTATTTCACCCTCTACTTTATTAAGTGGATCATAGACAATACCATTTTTAATTATTAGTTCTTTTTTCATTTTATCACCTTTCAATAATTTACTTTAAGTTCTATTGCATAGACAGGACAAGCTTCAATACAAGTTCCACATCCACCGCATAAATCCATTCTAAGTATTTTTACAGTTCCGTTTTCAACGCGCATGATAACATCGTCAGACTCAGGACCTTTTCCACCCGAAACATTTGGATCATTATTTGCATTCACGGGGCATGAAACAACACAATTTCCACATCCATGACATTTACTATTATGTGTTATAAGTTCATATAATTTACTCATACTGTTACACTTCCTTTAATTTTTTTTACCCTCTCTAATATTGCAGTTAAGATAGCAGTGTCTGAATAATGTCCTTCTGGTGGCTCTACAACCTTTCGCATAAGTAGTGGAACATTGTCCATCCTATATGCTGTGCCCACACATTCAACTCCAACTATTGCAGGAGGTATTACCACATCAGATAATTCTATCAATTGTTGATTATGTGGTTCAATATTTATAAGTGGAATTTTTGCAATATGTGCCATTGCTCTATTTGAAACAGAAGTTCCAGGATTTGCAGCAACATTTATCATAGCATCCACATCTCCTCTATATAAAAGATCCATAGCAGTTGTTTCACCCGGATGATATCGTGGATAACCTCTTGTAAAATCTACAGCATACGGATGCCCAGTTTCTGCACATATTGTGATATTTGCACCTGCCACATTATAATGCCCTCTCATTGGAACTAAGCTCATTTTTGTACCCATATATTTATTAACTTCTTGTATAAATTTGATGGCAACATCAAGATTTCTATCTTTTCCAAGTTGTTGAGTTAATCCCATTCCAAAGAATAATATGCCCCATTGATGCTGACTCACAGATTCCACAGTTTCACGAATTGCATCTGCTGGAATTCCCCCAACTGTCTCGTGTGTGACATCATACGAATTTAATATTTCACGCATCGTGTGTATAAGCATATGGTCGGTTCCTGGCGTTATTTGGATATGTAAATCAGAAAGTTTTGCAGTATCGGATCGTCTTGGATCCACAGTCACAATAGTTCTACTTTTTCTTCCTCTTTGTCTAAATAAACCTCTTGGATATACAGAATATCGGCTCATATGTCTTGGATGTGCATGCATTGGATTGCACCCCCAATATATGACAAGATCTGCACGATTCATTACCTCTCCAAGTGTGCATTGTAATGCACCCTGATCTTGTACTGCAAGAAGTGTTGGTGCATGACATAGTGTTGCAGAATTGTCTATAACTCCTCTACATGCTTCTGTAAGCTCGCACCCTATTTTTTGAGCTTCACTACTTGTTGCACACCACCCATATATCAATGGACGAGATGCATTGCTAAGTATTTCTGCAGCTTTATCAAGTGCTTCATATATAGTTACTGGCACTAAAACACCATTTTTTCTAATTCTAGGTCCTTCTCTTCCATGTTGTGCATGTATAAATTTTTGATGACCTATTCTACAAAAATTTCTTGTTCCAACAATTTTATTATCCTCTACAAGCACCACTCCATCATCACAAAGACATCCACAGAATGGGCAAAGTATATTTTTATGTTCTTCTATCATTCATTTCTCCTTTATTTAATGTATATCATAATATGATGTTAATTTTTTTGCTTTTTTCGCCCATTCGCCTTCTGCATAATACTTTCGTATAAGCTCATGTGCACCAAGTACTTTTCCATCGCTTTTAACTACTGTTGCAGGAATTGTTTTTGATCCTTGCATACCCGTACATTCAGTAGATGGTATAATAACTGCATTTGCCCAAGATCCATAAGGCATAGCAATAAGACCTTTGTGGGGTGCTTCTTTTGATTTTTTTGCATATACTGCAACTTCTCCATGATCGGTCACAACATCTACAACATCATCTTCTTTAATATCTAACAAATCCATATCAACAGGGTCAAGTTCAACTCTTGCACATGCTTTAAAATAATAATCACTATCGCATCCACCTTCGATTCCCTCTCCTTGCCATACACTTCTAAGTGTTGTTAACATAAAATTTAATTCCATATTAATTCTCCTCTAATTTTTTAACTGTTCCAAATACTTTTTTAAATGTATTCTGTAACGATTTTGGTAAATCCTCTGCAAGTCGTAATGCATCCCTTGTGACTAAAATTGCATCAGTTGGACATGCCCTTGCACATGCTCCACAAGATACACACCTTTCTTTATAAACATCCAATTTTTTAGCAGTTGGTACTGTTCTTGGCTGTAATGGTGCACTCCATCCTTTAGTATAATCATAATGCTTTTCAATATCTGGGTATTGAGTTAATGGGAAATAAAGGGCAGCACATGGGCATATTTCCACACAAGTTCCACATCCTTCGCATTTATGATCTTGGATTTCAATTGTCCCATCCAATGGTTTTTCAATTACAATGTTATTATGTGGGCATGAAGTTTCACACCATCCACACCACGCACATTCATCTTCATTAATAGATACAGTACCTTCAATTTTTATTTTATTTATATGATCTCCAGTTTTAATAACAGATAGTGTATCAGTTGGACATGCTCTTGCACATATTCCACACATAATACATTTACTTTCATCTAATTCCAATCTCTCAAACCGTGCAGGTGTTTCAGCTGAACTTATTCTTTCCTTTACACTCAATCCACCTCGCTCTACAATTAATGCATCTGTTGGGCATATATCCTCACATATTCCACAGTAAATACATCTATCCATTTCCATTTTAAATTCCCCTCCTGCATATGATGAGATAGAAGGCATATTTCTTTTAACATCAATACAACTTCTTGGGCAAGTTTCGATACATAGATTACATGCATCGCAATCGCTACCCGTAACACATTTACCTGCATTACTAGTTATACCTTTAATTCCATTGGTATCAATCGAAAGTGCATCAAACATGCATATTTTAGCACACATCCCACACATTATACATTTTTCGCTTACATAAATGTAATCCGCATCTACAACATTTTTTGCAACTGCACCTGTTGGCCCAAGTCTAATTGCATTGGGTTTGCATACTTCTGCACACATTCCACAACCTGTGCAATTGTCTTTTGTATATACAAGCTCCCTCATTTTTTTTGAAGTACCTTTTTTGGCAACTACCTTTTTAATTTTCATAAACTCTCCTTATCGAATAATTGTGTTATATATCTATAATTAAAAACTTTTTTTTGAGTAAAAATTTTTGTATGTGATTTCCATCCCTTCTATATTTTTTATATATGTTATATTAAAAAAATTCTATTATTTAATTTTTGATTCTATAATCAAATCGTCCACATAATAATTTTAACAAGTATATTTTAAAATATTTTAAAACAATTTTTTTATTGTATATAATTTTACAAATTAAGTATAGTAAGAAAATTTAATTTTATAGTTGTATATTAACTTATAAAGTTATATACTCAATAAATTTTCAATTTCTCGAAAAAAAATTTTAAATTTTTAAAAGAAATGTTGCATTTTCATTTTTAATAGCCCATTTGAAACAAATGGGCGTTTGCTTATTTGAAACAAATAGAGCATTAGCACATAAATTGTAAAAATCATTATAATAAATGATTGATATTGATTGATATTATATATTTAACATTCATTCTAAATGAGTTCGAGAAAAAATTTAATAGTTCATTTGGAACAAATGAGCGTTTGCTTGTTCAGAATGAACAATCGTTTGCTCATTCAAAATGAATGCGCGTTAGCATATAATTTGTAAATGCATGGTTTCTAAAAGAAAATATGTATTAGAAAACTTATGATTTTCGCATTATGTAATAAGAAAATTTTTTAATAGCTCATTCGGAAAATTCATTTTCAAAGAGAATATATGTTGGAGAAAACCGAATGTTTTCGACAGCCCATTCAGAACGAATATGTGCAATAACTCAAACTTTTCAGAATACACATAAACGCCCGTTCGTTCCGAACGAGCTCTCCAAAGGAGTGTGTTCTAGAAAATTTTTGATTTTCGAATGTACACTATCCCGTTTCTCATAAATGAAATAAATTAAACTCTGTTTAAGTCAAATATGCTTTTATAGATTATATTAAACTTTTGGAATAATATATCATTTTAACATATAAATAGTTTTTCATTTTTTGAAAAAAACCTAACAAACCTTAACAATTTAAACAGTATTAGTAAATTTAAATCAATGATATGCTACTTGTTTTAATGTTAATTTTTGGGATTAGCGATTATTACTTAAAGCATACAGTCTAACATCAAATAAAAATATTTATATATGATTGTTTAAATTTTACCATATGGAATTAAAATATATTACGACATCATAAAAAGAATAATTTAAATATATTACTTTATAGTGAATTATCTAAAAATTATCATCATTTTCAATTTTATATTTACAATAAGTTAGGTTTTTATAATCAAAACCAATCAATTAATGCGGCACAATCAACAAATGTGATGATATTTTTAAATTTTTTAGAGTTTATTCAGAATGAATGAGCGTAACCACTCATTCTTTCGAAAATTTTCAGAGAAAATTTACTATTCAGAAAGTTCTCGAAGAGAACTTTCTTCTAAAAATTTTTTTTTGAAAAATTTTGTTTTAAAATTTCTTTCAGAAATTTTATTCAGAATGAGTTTAAAAAAATCTTTGATAGCTCATTCAGAATGAATAAGCGTTATTTGATGATATATGCATTATAATTTTTTTATACAATATTATATTACTATAATTTTTTACTTTACATTAATTATACATTCTACCCAATCACATGTCTAACTGATGTACATAGACATTCATTTCATAGAGAAATTTTTTTTTCTCGCCCATATTACCACTTGTACTTTATTCACGCAGTAAAATGTATATTTAAAAATAATTTCAATTGGATTGTATTTCATTATTAATGGAAAAAATAACTTGACTTTGTCATATTATAAATATTTCTCCTTCATTTCAGCACAATTTCCTATTCAATACTATACTTTTCACTCTTCTATGCGTATACCATACAGCTATTCCCGTCCACTTCTTCTCCACACACCCTAAATTTTACTTATTGAATTTTTAATCTTAAATTAAGCACATAATAAGTAAAAAATGAAATATCTATAGATTCAAGACTTGATATTTTAATTATTTATCAAAAATATCATAAAAAACACATACTTAACAGTATATGTGGATAAATTCTATTTTTATTCCAATGGAATATTAATGCTCCGAATATCTCAAACGAGCAAACGCTCGTTCGTTCCGAACGAGCAAACGCTCGTTCGTTCCGAACGAGCTATCAAAAAACTATTTTTAATTAGCTTTTAGATGAGCATGAATCTTCAAGAATAATTGGATAATCCATTTTAAATCCATAAAGCAAGCTGTCTTAAAAAACAACTTTTTACAATAGTTCAAAGTTCTTAAAATCTTATAACAATAAAGTTAACATCTCAATCCTCTTAAATTTTATGCAAACATAAATCAAAATTCACATATTTTACCGAAAATTTTAAAAAAA
>JAAXQB010000120.1 GCA_012329085.1 Methanosarcinales archaeon
AAGTAGATAAAGCGGACCAGATAACATTTTATGCAATGCTAATCTATCTAAAATATAAAGTAATCCCTGAGAATATTGGCTTAATATGGGCTGAGACAGAGATTGAGGATAATATGGTCCGATTTACTGGCAATGTAAAGAGATTTGAAACAAACCGAGCATTGGTAGATGTTCTAAAAATGATGGCTGAAATTAAGAAAATAGCCAAAAAAATTAGTGTAGAATACAAAGAATACTTAAAAATAAATTAATAAAATTATGAACATAAACAAAGTAATAATTATAGGAAGAATTACAAAAAACATAGAATTAAAAAGTTTAACAGAAGGAACTAATGTTGCTAATTTTACAGTAGCAGTGGGTAGAAATTGGAAAGACAAAAAGGGAAATAAAAAAGAAGAAACAGATTTTATAAACATAGTTTCTTTTGGGAAACAAGCAGAAATTATAAATCAATACTTCATAAAAGGACAAGAAATTTATGTAGAAGGTCGGTTAAAGACAAGAAGTTGGGAAGATAAAACAGGAAACAAAAGATATAAGACAGAGGTTATTTTAGAAAAGTTTGACTTTGGACAAAAGCCAAAAGAGAGGTTACAAGTAGAAGATATTAATATAAAAGACATTCCGCTTTAATAAGAAATTATGATTATCCAAACGAAAATAAAAAATGGCAAAATACCAAAATCTATCATAGAAGATATTGAAGAATTTTTAGCGAAAAAAAAGAATGGAATGTTTGAGATTAAAATTGTAAAAATTAGAAGTAAAAGAACATCACAACAAAATAACGCTTTACACCTTTATTTTAAATTATTAGCTAATGCATTAAATGACGCAGGATTTGATATGAAAAAAGTTATTAGAAAAGAAATTGATATACCTTGGAATGGAATGACAGTTAAAGAATATATTTGGCGACCAGTGCAGAAAATATTCTTAAGAAAGAATAGCACAACTAAATTAGACAAGATAAAAGAAATAGACCAAATTTATGATATTGTGAACAGAATAATTAGCGAACGGTGTGGAATTTCAATACCTTTTCCAAATATAGAAGATGAAGATTATCAAAAAGAGTTGGCAGAAAAAATTGCAACTAACTTCTGATAATTTTCTAATGGTCTTTTAAAATCTGCGATTCCGCACGTGATATCGTATCTCTTCTGGTCTTTATAGGGGCTGAGGGATAAGAGATTAGCACGACGGAATGGCAGATAAAACTTGACAAGAGGTTTATAATTTGATAATATAAAAATAGTAAGAAGAAAAGTTATGACAATAAAAACTAACCGCAAATAAAAGAGGCGATTGTCAACTTTGCGGTTAGTGTCGCCTCTTTTGTTATAGAATTATGAAAAAAGAAATAACAATCGCATACGGAAAAGAAATACAGCTAACTACTATTGGCAAAAAAAACAAGCAAGTATTCTTAAAATTTTCTCCTGCGTTCAAAAACAAACAATTAAAAGAATTAAAAGGTGCGTCATTGTCAGTTTTTCTTTGTTATGCTTTGCATAGTAATGATGAAGGATATTGCTGGATTGATAGTTTGTTAGTAGAAAAAGAAACAGGATATTCAAAAAAAGCAATAATAAAAGCAAGGCAATTTTTAAAAGAAAAAGGATATTTATTTTATGAAAGATTGTATGATGAAAAAAGAATGTTAAGAGATTGGATTTATAGAATTTTTCAACCAATAGAAGAAAAAAAGGAATTTATTATTAGGGGAATAAAACTAACTCCGAAGTGTCAAAAAAACCGAAGTCGGCAAAAGGCCGAAGTCGGCAAAAATTCTCCTATAATAGAACAAGAACCAATTATATTAGAAGAAGAACCAGATTGCGAAGCTTCCGCTTCGCCCTCTTCTATTCTTATAAAGAAAAAAAATCAGGAAATAACCGAGTTATTTGATTATTACAAGCAAGAGTTTAAAAAGATGACTGGTAAGACCCCGATTTTTAACTGGGGGAAATGTGTAAAGCTGGCAAAACCTCATTTAGAAACATTGGGATTAAAAACAATGAAGCATTTAGTTTATTGTTATCTTTATAAAACAAAGGGTGAAGACAGGAAGTTTTTTAAAGAAAATGTTTGGAGTTTAAGCTGTTTTTTATCTGCGAACACAATTAATAAAATAAATTTGAAATACTATGAATCCAATTAGACAAAAAGCGGAAATGTTAGCAATGTTTGGAACAGTTATTCAGCTTAATAGGGTGAGTAGATTGTATGTTCCTTCTAATGAAGTGTATTCAATAGGGTGGCAAGTTTTTGATAAAGCTTTAGATGGAGGATTGAGAGATGGTGAGCTAATAACAATCTCAGGACAAACAGGACAGGGCAAGACTTTAACAGCGCAGAACTTAGCTTATAATTTTTCAAAAAATAATATTCCGTCTTTATTTTTTAGTTACGAAATGAATCCATATTATTTAATGGAAAACTTTAAAAAGATTATTAGAGATGTTTCGCCTTATGATTTATTAGTTTATTCTCCGATTGAATTATACGAACGAGATTTAAAATTTGTAGAGCAAGAAATTAAAGAGGGTGTAGAAGAAAAAGCAATAAAAGTCGTATTTATAGACCATTTGCATTATTTAATAGATTTGAAAAGCTCATTAAATTCATCGCTTCTTATCGGTGGAATAGTGAGAGAATTAAAACAGATGGCTGTTAGAAATAATGTGATTATTTTCTTAATTGCTCATACCAAGAAGATTTATCAAGATGAGCAACTTAGTTTATCTTCTTTAAGAGATTCATCTTTCATTTCTCAGGAAAGTGATTATGTGTTTTTAGTAGAAAGAAAAAAGAAATCATTAAAAGAAAGGTTAGAAAATGAAGGACGGGCGGAAGGAACAGAATGGACAAATCAAACACGAATAACATTAGCTAAAAATAGACGAACTGGAAAGATGTTTTTTGTAGATTTCAATTTTCAGGATAATAAATTAATTTTAATAGATAAAATGTATGGAAAACAACAATCCTTTTGAAGGGTTAGACAATTTAATAAATTCTTTTAAAAATTCTTCTAAACCCAAAGGTAGATTGGCTTATTTAAAAAGCATAAAGGC
>JAAXQB010000294.1 GCA_012329085.1 Methanosarcinales archaeon
ATTTTAATGATTTAAAAAAAATATGTGCAAATTCGTGTTTCAAATAAAAAAATATATTTTAACTTTATTAAATTAAGTATCCATTTAAATATAAAGTATTAATTTTATATTTTTAAATAATTTGAAACATGCCGCACCATATATTTAATTTATTTCATAATATGACAAAATCAAGTTAAATATATTCTAATTGATTAAACAGTTTATATTTAAAAGAATTGCCAAAAAAACATTTTTTTAAATTGTGATTGTGCCAAATGTAATTTAATTTAGCCTTTGGTAACAAAATAGGACAAATCAAGAAATTAAAAATTTCCCCCTATATAGTAATTTTATAAATTATATATAGATATAAAAATAAATACAAAATTATAGTTCAACAAGCCAGTTTACCATAACCTTTAAATTACATTGCGTATAATAATATACTCGTTTCAATATCGGGATATTGTCCCGTAGGGATGTGGCTTAAAATATGAAAAAGGCTGAACCAAAGAAACTTAAATGAAACAAGGTGTATAAATTTGTCAAAATCAGTTTATGGATATATAAGAGACGCGTGGAAGAATCCAACAAATACATATGTACAGGATTTTAGATGGGCGCGAATGCAAACATGGAGAAAAGAAGGTTCAGTTGTTAGAGTTGAACGACCCACTCGTATTGATAGGGCTCGTGCACTTGGATATAAAGCAAAACAAGGAATCATCGTAGTTCGTGCAAAAGTACGAAGAGGAAGTCTTAGAAAATCAAGATTTAACACAGGTCGCCGTACTAAAAGAATGGGTAAGAATAAAATTACTGCAGGAAAAAGCATCCAAAGAATTGCTGAAGAGCGAACCGCAAACAAATATCCAAATATGGAAGTGTTAAATTCCTATTGGGTAGGCGAAGATGGTAAATCAAAATGGTATGAGGTGATTCTAATAGATCCAAGTCATCCTGTTATAAAGAGTGATAAAAACTTAAATTGGGTTTGTTCTAGTGCTAATAAAAATAGAGCTTTACGCGGAAAAACCAGTGCAGGAATGAAAGGACGAGGAATGCGAACTCGTGGTAAAGGTACTGAGAAGACTCGCCCAAGTATAAGATCCAATGGCAATTTAGGAAAGTGATTCAATATATATTATTGCGTGTGACCGCACATTCGACTGAAAAAATTTCCAGAGTTGAAAAAACTCTTGGATTTTTTCTATTACCTAATATATTCAGTACAAAAGAATTTTTTAAAGATTCTTTGAATCAAACTGTTTCAACACCAAAAGAAATTGAAACTGATACAGAGAATCTATTTAAAGATATTTCTAATGAAAAAAAAGAAAATTATATTAATGAAACAAATTATTTAGAACTTATAGATAAAACTCTTAAAAATAAAATTGAATTGATATCTATAATAGGGCATTATAAAAATCCAATTACGATAATTAGTGTAAAACTTACACGAAAATCTGAAATTTCTTCGTTTTTTAAATGCATAAATGAAAACATCTCTTTTTCAGAACACGAAAAGTTTATATCAGATATTCCGGATAGATTGGATGAAGATCAAGTATTGCACCTTAGATTTAATAAACAAGCAGCATTCTTAGGCAAAATAGTTCTTACAGAAGATTCGGATGCAATATCTGTAAAAATAAAAATTGTTACTTATCCAAAAAATCGAAATTCTGCTATTAAAGAAGCAAGGGAGTTGTTTGATAAAAAAATTTTATGATTGTAATATTCGTGTCATTCCAGATGGGACTGCACAAATATCTGAATTTGTTAATATTGCTAAACGATTAGGATTTAAAGGAATTGCAATTACAAATAGTTCAAATATCATAGACAGTGATTATTTTAATAATATCAATTCTAATCAATTAAAGGATTTTGAAATTTTCAAAGGAATTGAAATAGTCACAACAAATCAAACTAAGCTTAATGAGCTTGTAAAAACATATCGTAAATCCGTAGATATTTTACTTGTTCGTGGCGGTGATGAAAACATCAATCGAAAAGCTCTTGAAAATCCAATCGTGGATGTTTTGACACATGCTCCTACTTTAAAACATAATGGTTTAAATCACATTCTTGCAAAATCTGCACACGATAATGATGTTGCAATTGAATTTAATCTTGATGCAATTATTCAACAAAGAGGAGGTAAAAGAGTGCATGCTATTTCTTATTTTAGAAAAAATTTACAACTTGCAAGAAAATATGGAGTGAAAACAATTCTCACAAGTAATGCATCATCAATATATGATATGCGTGCACCAAGAGAAATGATTGCACTTGCGAAACTTTTTGGTATGAGTAAAGAAGAAGGAATTGAAGCTTTAAGTGCCACACCTTTGAATATAATTGAAAAAAATCGAAAAGGTTCTAACATTATTCAAAAAGGTGTAGAAATTGTTGATTTGCAATATTCATTTTAATAAATAATATTTTATTAGCGCATTCTCTGAAAAAAATGCGTTATATATAATTTGTAAAGTTATGCAAAAAGAAAAATTTTTAATAGTTCATTCAAAATGAATGATAGAGAAAATATTTTATTTTCAACAGTTCATTCAGAATAAATGAGCGTTGGAGAAAATCGAATATTTTCGACAGATTGTTCATAATGGACATCATTAACGCACATTCTTTTTCCAAAAATTTACATTTAAAGAAAATGAGTGCCATCTCAATTTAATAAACCGAATTTAAATTTCTTTAAAACTGCATTAAAATCAAATTAAATTTATGAAAATACTACCTCCCACTTTGCGTGAAAAAAAAAGATACATTGTATTTGAATTGATATCAGAAAACTCAATAAATAGAAAAGATTTAATCTATGAAATTTTTTCATGTGCAAGTTCACTTATTGGTGATGTTAGTGCAAGTGAATGTAGCATTAGATTGCTTGTATTTAAAAATTCTTTAAATCAAAAATCAAAGATTTTTTCAAATTCACATAGTGGATTTAAAAGTTCAAAAGGAATTATTCGTTGTGCCCACGATAAAATTGATGAAACGCGATCCATACTTGCCACTATCGCATTTATAAATGGTAAAAAATGTTTAATACATGTTATTGGTGTGTCAGGAACAGTATTGGGTGCAAAAAATAAACATTTATATAAACTTAATAAATTTACGAGAAATTAAATTTAACAATATATTTTTAAAACAAAAATGTTGTGATTTTTTAAATTTATATCAATTGGAGCGTATATTTGACAGAACATTGATGCAATTTTAAATTTCTCGTTGTATTGATTCATTAAATGAAATGATTCTAAAAATCTTTTTCAAATGATTCAAAATAAATGCATAGTAAATTAAAAATTTGTTGTTATTTTAGTTTCATAATAATGAAACGACCATCGCATAATTTATGTTTTTAATTTAAAATATTATAAAAATTTTTGTATAATATTAATTAATCATTTTGCATCAATTTTAATAAAAAATTTATGTCAAATTAAATTTTAATCTGCGGATGAATGTTTTTAATCACTTTTTTTTTACCTATAGTTTATAAAATTATATATAGCGAGAAAATTTTAATGATTTAAAATTTTAATGATTTAAAAAAATCTGTATAAATCGATGCCTTGTATAAAAAAAGTATATTTTGACATTTAGATTTAGTATTTATTTAAACGCAAAATATTGATTTTATGTTTTTAAACGATTTGAAATCATGTCGACCAATGCATCTGATTTATTCTAAAATATAATAAAATCAAGCTAAAAACATACAATAATAATAAAAATATGAGTGTGCGTAAACACCCATTCGTTCAGAAGGAGTTAGAAAAAATCTTTGGTTTTTGATAAGATGAAAGATAAGTATTTAAGGATGGAATTATACAATATTGTATGCAATAAAAAACAAGGAATTAAAAAAAATTTTGAGCACCATTTAATACTTATTAACGGCTGTTCGTTCGAAAATTAAAGATTTTTTCACACGCTCGTTCGTTCGAAAACAAAATTTCTCCAAAGGAGAAATTTTTAGAAGGAAATTCTCTTTGAGAATTTCCTGAATCAAAGATTTTCTCATACGCTCATTCGTTCCGAATGAGCTTTCCGAATGAGCTTTCCGAATGAGCTTTCCGAATGTATTCTCAAAGAAAATGAGTGTTTAATATACAACATTATAAATTATATATTAACGATCGTTTGTTCCAAACAAG
>JAAXQB010000373.1 GCA_012329085.1 Methanosarcinales archaeon
ATGCGCGTTTAATGTGTCAATCAAAAATCAAAGATTTTTTTCATACGCCCATTCTCTTCGAGAATGTGCTATCAAAAAAATATAGCTTATGTGTCAATTATCACAATTATCACAATTCTTAATGGTGTAATACCATATATCAACATATTAGTTATATGAAAATACTATAATTTTTTACATTATAACTGATTAAAAATACGAAAAATTGAAAATTTTTCTCTAAGTACATAATTTTATAAATTATGTACAATAAAAAATAAAAATAAAAATTTTTAGAATATATGCTCCTTTGTAGCATGTATATTTATAAATTATGTATTAACGCTCATTCGTTCAATCACAAGCTACGAAATATTAAAAATTTCTTTGAGCATAATTCTTAAAAAGAATGAGTGTTTAGTATATAACTTTATAAGTTAGATACAATAAAAAAATGAAAAACGGAATAAATAAAATATGAAAGATATAGGAATAATCGCAGTTGGCGGCTACAATGAAGTAGGACGTAATATGACCGCCGTAAGAATTGGTGAAGATATAATCATTCTTGATATGGGGTTGAGGCTTGATAGAGTTCAGATTCATGAAGATATAGAAATAGATAGGATGCATTCACTTGGATTAATTGAAATGGGTGCAATACCTGATGATACAATTATGAGGGAGATTAATGGGACTGTTCGTGCAATTGTTTGTACTCATGGGCATCTTGACCATATTGGAGCGGTATCTAAACTTGCACATAGATATTCGGCACCAGTGTTAGGAACTCCATACACAGCAGCTCTTGTAAAACAGCAAATTGACAGTGAACGAAAATTTAAAGTTAGAAATAAAGTCATAACTTTGAATACAGGAAGTATATATCAAGTTACAGAAGATATATCTATAGAACTTGTTAGAATTCAGCATAGTATAATTGATTCTGCTTTTGCAGTAATTCACACTCCGGATGGTGCAATTCTTTATGCGTGCGATTTTAAACTTGATTACACTCCAACACTTGGGGAAATTCCAGACTTTAAAAGACTTAAAGAGCTTGGTAGAGAAGGTGTAATTGCAATGATTACAGAAAGTACTAATTCTGAACTTCCAGGAAAAACACCATCTGAAAAGATTGCACATGATATGGTGCGAGATGTATTACTTGGAACAGAAGATTCAGATGTTGGTGTAATTGTCACAACTTTTGCATCACATGTTGCAAGAGTAAATTCAATTGTTAATATTGCAGATGAAATGGGAAAAATTCCCATTCTTCTTGGAAGGTCTATGCATAAATATATAAAAACTGCAGAAAAAATGGGTTTTATTACATTACCCGAATCTACAGAAGTATATGGAATAAGAAGAGACATTGATGCAGCACTTAAAAGAATAATGGATGGTAACAAAGAGGATTATGTACCAATTGTGACCGGGCATCAAGGAGAGCCTAATGCAATTCTTTCAAGAATTGCAAATAATGAAACTCCATATAAAGTTGAAACAGGAGATCATATTATATTCTCTGCAAATGTTATACCAAATCCAATGACAAAAGCAAGTCGTTATGCCACAGAAACAAAACTTAGAATGAATGGGGCAAGGATTTATACAAATGTGCATGTATCGGGACATGCATATAAAGAAGATCATTGGGAACTTTTAAGAATGATAAATCCAGATCATGTAATTCCTGCACATGGAACTATAAGGATGCATAGTGCATATCTTGAAATGTCAGAGGATGCAGGATATGTGCTTGGAGATTCATCTCATCTTTTAAGAAATGGGGAAGAGCTTTATCTTGAATAGATGTGGCGATAGCTTAATTAAAAAACAAAGAATTGAAATTTAGATAATAAAAGTTTTGGATGTACAAGTTATATGAATTTAGGTAATTTTTTACATTAGTTTATATTTATAAATATATAAATATAATTCCATCCAAATATAACTTTATATGCATACGCCATATTTAATAAAAAATTATTGATTGACATGGATTTAATAAATGAAATTAAAAAACGAGCATCTTTAGTAGATGAAAATATTGATGAAAATCACCCAATATTGGAACCCATTGAATTATATGAATCATCAAAATATTTATTTAAAGCAGGTGGTAAAAGATTAAGGGCAGTTATGCTTCTTCTTGTAGCAGAAGCAATTGGTAAAAATCAAAAAGAAGTACTTCCATTAGCATCATCAGTAGAGCTTATCCATAATTTTACATTGATTCATGATGATATTATGGATAATGATGATATGCGCCGAGGAATGCCATCAGTACATATAAAATGGGGCATTGGAAAGGCAATTCTCTCAGGAGATGTTCTTTATTCAAAAGCGTTTGAATTATTGGCATATAATAAAGAAAAACCCTTGCAAATGTTAAAATGTATTGATGTACTATCAAAAGCATGCGTGAATATTTGTGAAGGACAATGGATGGATGTTGAATTTGAAGATTTTGAAATTGTACGCGAAGATGAATATCTTGAAATGATTGAAAAGAAAACCGCGGTGTTGTTTGGGGCAGCTGCATATATGGGTGCAATTGGTTCAGGTGCATCAGACGATGTTGCAGATGCATTATATGAATATGGGCGATTGGTTGGAATTAGTTTTCAAATATGGGATGATGTATTGGATTTAACAAAATTGGATGATAAAATTGGAAAGCCAGTTGGAAGTGATTTACTTAAAGGAAAAAAAACAATCATTGCAATACATGCTTTAAATAAAGGCGTAAAAATTGATATATTTGGAAAAGGAGCTGCCACAAAAGAAGAGATTTATGATGCGATTAAAGTTCTTGAAGATTCAGGTTCAATAGAATATGCAAAATCTTTTACAATGTCGTATATTAATGATGCAAAGGCAAAACTTGATGTACTTGAAGATTCAAATGCAAAGAATATACTCATGTCACTTGCAGATTATGTGATTGATAGGAATTATTAACACTCATAATCTGAGTTTTTATTACTTTTTTTTTGGGCGTGTGGCCTAGCCAGGATAGGGCGGCAGCCTCCTAAGCTGCAAATCAAGGGTTCGAATCCCTTCGCGCTCGTGCATGTTTATGCACTCAAATAAATTTTTTAATAGATCATTCGGAACGAATGGGCATTTACTTGTTTAGAATAAACAATCGATTAATCTATTTACATTCATGTAAAATAAGTGTTCAATATAGGTAAATGAAAAGAATATTCGCCATAGAAAAGAACATAAAAAAATTATAGGCGTGAATAAAGTAAAAAATGTTATATAAAATAATTATATGAGGTGATTAATGGATAGCGATAGCTATCATAATATTATTGATTTTTGTTTTAGTTTAATGTGTTTTTAATATGAAATTCGATTATTTGAAAGAACGAGTTAAAAATTAGGTAGATTGTATATAATTTGCCTATAATTTGTGACGCACCAGAAAAAAATAAAAAGTCTCATAATTTAACTATAATTTGTGATATAATATAAAAAAATAAGAAGTCTCTTAAAAGATACAATTTACCAGCTATTCCCGTTTTGAATAGAATCATATGCAGTCAAACGCATCGATTTTATAAAATTCGTAAACATTAGAAATGATATTGAATGTAAATCACATTCAGTAAGTAGTTTTGAAATAAAATCAAAATGGAAATTGCTAATAATATCACTAAATTTTGGAATTATAACAACAATGCATAGAA
>JAAXQB010000205.1 GCA_012329085.1 Methanosarcinales archaeon
CAAAGTAAATTGTATTTGAGTATAGGGCTTACGAGAGTCTTTAAAGGTGTACATTGGTTACAAATTACAGGAATCCATGCTTTTCCAGATTATAATGAGATAGATTGTCAAAAAAAAAGGTAACACAGAATTAATAGGACAGGTATTACAAAAACCTATTTCCGAACAAATAGTATCTGTAAACACAAGTGCCAGCATACAATTGGCACGACAAGCATTACAAAAACACTTTGGATATACTTCATTTCTTCCACTTCAAGAGGAAATTATCGAGAATATTCTAAGTGGTGATGATGTTTTTGTCCTGATGCCAACAGGCGGTGGTAAATCTTTATGCTATCAATTGCCACACCTTCTTTTGAGTGGTATAACAATTGTTGTCTCACCACTTATTGCCTTAATGAAAGATCAATTTGATGAATTAAAAGCTAATGGGATTGCTGTAGCCTATATAAACAGCACTTTAAGTTTTGATAAAATTAATCATATAAAGAACGAATTGTCAAAAAACAACATTGGTATCTTGTATGTAGCCCCAGAAAGAATAATGTTGCCAAACTTCTTACAATTCTTAAAACATTTAAATATTAATTTAATTGCCATTGATGAAGCACATTGTATTTCTGAATGGGGGCACGATTTTAGACCAGAATATCGTCAATTGAAATTACTTAAAGAATTATTTCCGAAAACTCCGTTAATTGCATTGACTGCAACCGCTACCGTTGAGGTGCAGAAAGATATTATAGCTCAATTAAAACTATCCAATCCAAAAATACATAAATCAAGTTTAAATAGAGGGAATTTATTCTATCAAATTAAACCAAAAAAAAATGCATACAATCAATTACTCCAATATTTAAAAAATCATACGAAAGAGTCTGGAATAATTTATTGCAATAGTCGTAAATCTACTGATAGATTGGCAAGTAAATTAAAAATAGATGGGTATCGTGCTTTGCCATATCATGCAGGATTGGGATCTAATGCAAGAACTGAAACGCAAAATAAATTTATTAAAGATGATATTGAGATAATTGTAGCAACCATTGCTTTTGGAATGGGGATTGACAAATCTAATATTCGTTTTGTGATACATTATGATTTGCCAAAAAATATTGAGGGATATTATCAAGAAACAGGAAGAGCAGGAAGGGACGGGCTTAGAAGTGATTGTATTCTATTTTTTAGCCAAGGAGATAAATATAAAATAGAGCATTTTATTAAACAAAAGAAAGATAAAATAGAGAAACAAATTGCATATGAAAAATTGCGCGATATGGTTAATTTTTGTGAAAGTAACACTTGTCGCAGAAAAATTTTATTGAATTATTTTAATGAAACTTTTGATAAAGATAATTGTGAAAATTGTGATATTTGTATAAATCCAAAAAAAACTATTGAAGGTACCACTTATTGCTAAAAAAATTATATCGTGTGTAAGTCAAATTAAGGAAATGTTTGGGGTAAATCACATTGCTGATATTTTACGCGGTTCAAAAATTAAAAAAATATATAATAATCGGCATGATAAGCTGTTGGTTTATGGCACTGGCAAAGAATACTCAAAAGAGCAATGGAAATCGTTTATTAAAGAACTTATTCGACTTAATTATTTAAAAATAGGAGGTTATAAATATCCTCTTGTGATGCTTACTGATAGAAGCCATATTGTTTTATCAGATGGTGCAAGCGTTTTATTAACTAAGCCCGATAAAATAGAACAAGTGTTGCAAAAAGATGTTGAAGGAGATTTTGATCACGGTTTATTTGAAATTTTAAGAATTTTAAGAAAGAAACTTGCTGATGAGGAGGGTATGCCACCCTACATAATCTTTCATGATTCGAGTTTAAAGGCTATGGCAACTTATTTTCCGCAAAGTTTAATGGATTTTCAAAAAATTAATGGTGTTGGTGCAAATAAGTTAGAAAAATACGGAGGCGTATTTGTAAAAGAAATTATTAATTATCGCGAGAAACATGAACCTAATCCATCTTTTCCTATTAAAAAAGACTTATCTGATGAATCAAAGACATATTTAGCAAAAGAAATTCAAAAAATTCATTCACAAGCATATGAATCATGGACAAAAGAAGATGATGAAAAATTATATATTGAATATTTATCTGGTAAAAGCATAGATGAACTTATGGAACAATTTGAAAGGCAAAGAGGCGACATCATCTCAAGATTAAAAAGATTAAATCTAATTCCGTAATTTTTCATTTACAATAAATTAGATAAAAACGAACGAATGAATATTATCTCCTTTTATTGAATAAATATTTTTAATAGCACATTCAGAATGAATGTGCATTAGAAAAAATCTTTGATTTTTAATAAATAAATTGGGAAACTAAATAAAATGATAAAAATTTGAATTGTTATGCCAAAAAATAATAAATTGATTATTTTGCTATTATTGAATATATAAAAACAAGAAATTCCGAACCATTCTAATAATAGAGCAATAATTAAAATAAAAAATAAGCTAGTAAAACTATTTTTTATATCCTGCCATGATGGTATTAAACAAATCAAAATCGAAGTTATAAAATAAAATATTATCCAAAATTGCCAATCCAAAATATTATTTTTTATTATATTAAAAAATTCAATAATGTTTAACTTATCCATAGTTATTATTGGAAAATTAAAAAATAAAGAAATTAAATATACTGATAAAATAGCACCAAAAATAGGTGCAAAACTAATTAAAATATTGCCAATGATTGGTATTTTAGGTTCCGTATGTAGGACATACCCTCTATCTTTGGATATGAAACTAATATCTTTAATTTTAGCACCCACGATTAAGCAAGCTATTGCATGAGACATTTCATGGATAAAAACTCCAGGTATTAAAAAATAGTGGTATGCATTACAATCAAAAATCAAAGATTTTTTTAAACTCATTCTGAATGAGCTATTAAAAATTCGCATCCAAATTCTATTTAGTAAATAGCTTAAAAATATTATGGTAATTAATAGGATAAAGAATAGCATCAATGGATTTTTATTATATATAATTTTGTAAATCTATATAAACGCATGTTTGTTTCAAGCGAGTGTTAGTTCATATATTTCATAGTATTTATAACATTTATATCAAATAAAAAGCAATAATCCAAAAAAAAAAAATTATTTTTCAATTTTGCATTCATTTTTCTTTTCAGCAACTGCCAGCATAGGCTTATTTTCAATTAATAATATATAATTTGTAACATTACATATTAAGTGAAATTTCTCGTTTCTCAATTTCATCCTCTTTAGAATCAATGGTTTTTTTTATCCATTTTAGATATTTTATATATGACTTTTCTAATATATAAAATGAAGTAATTCTATCTGACTACCAACCATTGCCCTCAATCATAAAACCATATAAATTGAAAATTTAAAATAATGGATTAAAATTATTTTGACTTTGTCATATTACAAGATAAGCCAATCATGTGAGACGGTGTGACCTCAAACCATTTAGAAAAGTAAAATCAATATCGTACGATTGAATGGGCATCTAATCTGACAAAGTAGGAGTATATATTATCAAATAAGTTCATAATATTTTTATTTTTTGTAGGAGTGCCAATTGTTAATAATTTTTTCATCAAAATCCCCTATGAGATATTAAAAAATCTGCGAAAGCTTGCGAATATAAGATTTAAAGAATAAACACTAAGTTATAATGCACATACAGAAGCTAAAATACAGTAAAAAATGAAAGTATTCAGTGGATATATCTTATTATTGCATACCAAAATCAAATTAAATTAA
>JAAXQB010000358.1 GCA_012329085.1 Methanosarcinales archaeon
ATACCTTGTTACGACTTAGTCCCAATCAGTAGTTTTGCCGTGGTAATGCTCCCGCAAGCGGGATAACACTCCTTCGGGCACCCCTACCTTTCGTGACTTGACGGGCGGTGAGTACAAGATCCAGGAACATATTCACCGTAACGTGGCTGATTTACGGTTACTAGCGATTCCAACTTCATGAGGGCGAGTTGCAGCCCTCAATCCGAACTGGGACCAGTTTTGATGGGATTAGCTCCACCTTACGGTTTGGCAACCCTTTGTACTGGCCATTGTATCACGTGTGTAGCCCAAGGCATAAGGGCCATGCTGATTTGACGTCGTCCCCACCTTCCTCCCAGCCCTTTGAATACAAAATAATTTGTATACAAAGGGCTGGGCAGTTTCCTATGAAAAAAGTAACATAGGACAAGGGTTGCGCTCGTTTCCCGACTTAACGGTACATCTCACGACACGAGCTGACGACAACCATGCAGCACCTGTTACCGAGTTCCTTGCGGCACTTCTCCGTTTCTGGAGAATTCTCGGAATGTCAAGCCTTGGTGAGGTTCCTCGCTTACTATCGAATTAAACCACATGATCCACCGCTTGTGCGAGTCCCCGTCAATTCCTTTGAGTTTTAGCCTTGCGGCCGTACTTCC
>JAAXQB010000364.1 GCA_012329085.1 Methanosarcinales archaeon
CATCCTCAATAATATTGCTAAGCATCTCAATTTCTATTGGTGATTTTATAATTGTATATTCGATACAAGAAGCTTTTAAAATATCTGGCAATGCTTGTCCTAATGGAAATTGCGTAGGAATCTTTTCATTATATACACCACGCCAGCTTGCAATAATGGGTAAAGGAATTTTATAGGGGATATTTAAAGATAATAATGCATTTAACATATTGCCCAATCCCGTACTCTGAATTACCATTGAAGCTCGTTTTCCACCAAGATAATAACCAGCACAAATGCCAACACCATTTTCTTCGCGTGTAAGCTTTATTGTTTTAAATTCGTTGTCAATAAGGGGAAGTAGATTTTTTATTCTATCGCAAGGCAATGTGGCAACCACATCTATTCTATTTTCTTTTAATATTCTTATTGTTTTTTCTTCAGGATTGAGAGCATTCATTATTTATAATTTTTCTTTTTAGTTCAATATCAATAGAATTTTTAAGCATTTTGTGTATTTTTAATATTCGCTTCAAATTAAAGAGTAAATGGATTAGATGTAAGTATGCTGAATTATATTCAATTACAATTACACAATATTTAATGGCAAATGATATGATTTTTAAATAGACTGCATATTTAAATAATTGATTTAGACAATCCAAATATACATTTTATCCTATTTTTTAAAAGAGATATTATTTTTGACAATATTTCATTTACATTCTTTATTGCATTTTAAATTAAAATATTATCTTATTTTACAATATCTTTTGAAAATTTATTTAAATATAGTGTGGGAAAGGCTATGTAAAAAAACTTTTTAAATTGCAATACATATAATGCACAATCTCAGTTATCCATACAATTATAAAATTAGATTTTTAATTTCCACATTCATTGAATCTATATGCGATTCAGGTTTTATTTTACAAATATTAAAATCTTCTTTTAATCTCTTAACTCCGCCGCCAGTTATATTTAATAAAATATAATCATCTGATTTTACAATTCCTTTTTCTACAGCTTCTACAAGGGAAGCAACTCCAACTGCAGCAGGTGCCATAATATCAATGCCTTCTGCCATTTCAAATATGCTTTTACATGATTTAGCCATAGAATTGTCAATAGCATATGCATGCCCATTAGAATGTGAAAGTGCATCATATACACCACCTGCTATTGAATATGGTGGTTTTCTATTTGACAAAATATCTGCATACATTTGATCAATCTGTTGTTTTAGATTAGATTCGTCAATTTCTTTATTTATTTCTCTATTCCCTTTTTGCCATGCATCAAAAATAGGTGCAAATGGTAAATTCTGTGCTAAATGTAATTTTGATATATGATTTCCAAATCGACCGTCAGCTTGTAATCTCATACATGCTTCCCATGCAGCAATTCCTCCGGTTCCACTACCAATTGCTTGAAAATAATGATCAGGAATTCGCCCCATAGTAACAGCACCATCTAACATTACGGTACCCATTCCATCTCGCCGTGCTACATTTCGTGCTCCACCTTCAGCTATCATATCAGGTAAACAAGCTATTTTATCTGCAATTTTTATTGCATCAGTATAATCAAATGATTTTGCCATACTAATAAAATGAATATTGTTTGTAGCTTCTTTTGGAATCCACATACGATCCATACCACTATTTGGCACTATTATATACACATCTATATTAGAATCAGCTGCCGCATGTGCAAAAGCACGACCAGTGTTACCTGCTGATGCCAATACAAGTTTGCGACAATTTTCAAACTCTTCCATTCTTTGAAGTGTTGGATATGCTTCAAGCTCTTTAAAACTACATGTTAATATATTTGCTTGCTTTTCAGGCCAATACCCATTGAAACATATATACAAGTTAGTTAAGTTCAATTCTTTGGCAAGTCCTATGCTTTTATATGTTATTGGTCCTGCTTTTGTATTCATTGAACTATTTACTGGCAACCATCCTCTAAATCGCCCTATACCGGGGTGATTATGAAGTTGCAGTTTAATAGATTTATATATTGTACGAGGCAAGCCATCATCTGAAGGACAAGTAAGTGCATTAGGGGACAACATAGAGCCGCATCCTGTGCATTTTATGGCATAATGTAATTGACTATTGTCATTATATTTTAATGAGGGATTTGTAATTGAATTTTTTTCCATTATTGGTTGCTTACAGTGTTTATTTTTTATCATTGTAATCAATTCCTATTTTTAATAGCTCATTCAGAAAATTCATTCGAAAAGTTCATTCGGAACGAATGAGCGTAAACACCCATTCTTTCAGAATGAGTTTAAGAAAATCTTTGATAGCTTATGTGGAACAAATGAGCGTTTGCACATTCGGAACGAATGGGCGTTATTCGAACGAACAAGCATTAGTATGTAATTTGTAAATGTGTAATCTCTTAAATGAGTGCGTGTTTAAGAAAATCGCAAGATTTTTATTTTATACTAAACTTGTTGTATAATAATTTATATTGCCTAAGAATATTGTTTTTCGAAAAATCAATTTTTTTTTCTGAGAATATAACGATATAAGTTATATAAAAAAACAGAAGTCACCATAATTTTTATATAGCACATTCAGAATGAATGTGCGTAACCACTCATTCTTTCAGAATAAGTTAGAAAAAATCTTTGATTTTTGATGATGTATAATTTGTAAAATCGCATACTAAAGAGAATTTTTTCATTTTCTCGTTTTGTTAAATTTTATATTATCTGCACTTTCTATAATTAAAAATTACGAAAAATTAAATTCTTCTCTCTACATATAATTTTATAAATTATATATGGTAAAAAATAAAGAAGAAATGATATTTTTTCCGTAACTATAAATTTAATCAATGAAAATCAAAAACACCTATATAAAAAATACTATGTTTGCTTACCATACCTTTAAATCAACCCCTTCTATTCGCACCCTATCGCCTTCTGAATGTACTATCACACCAGAATGAATTTTTTGCATCATACAATGGTTGGGTAAAAATTTTACAGTTTGACCAATATTGGGCATTTTTCCTTTACTAACAATACCATCAAATCCTAATACCATACATATGCTTATATCTACAAAAGTCACACCACTATTGCCAATTCTATGGATTGGACCAACAAGATGAATGGTTAAAATGTTTTGATTTACATTTAATACTCTTGCAAAATGTACAATAGGACAACCAAGTGGTCTATACTTCACATAATCGCCTATTGATATAGATTCAATATTTGCATTAAATGCAAGAATATCTTCTCTGCACGATGGTTCATTTGATAAGGGCGAAAGAACAAAATCTGCACAAAGTCCATCAATAACACCTATTATGGAATTAGAACTTTCAAATTCAGAATTCATATTATCAATAAGTTGTTGCACTAAAGGAATATTTTCAGCAAATTTATTAGAAATTAGAGGGGGGCATTCAGTGAGTTTTGCATTTCCATCAATTAGTGCTTTTCCAAAATCCTTGCACTGCCTAAACCCGCATTCTCCACAGTTATATTTCGGCAACAAACGCATTATTTTTTGTATCATTTTAAATCATTCCCCTTTATATTCTGTAAAACCATCAATATGCCGAAGCACACCCATATGATGTCTTTTTGCCATTCGTTTTTCACCTGTGCATAGCGTACATATTGCAAGTGGTGCACTATGTCGTAATGTAAGTTTATGCAATACATCAGAAATTTCAGTAATTACTTCTGCCAATTCTGATGCACCTTGCCCACTTAATCCATTAGCTTCGATTATGTGACAATTAGGATTCGCTTCAATAACGCGTTCTCTAAATACTTCTCGTTCAGCTTGAGATACAATATCACCTTTAGTTGCTACTACCACATCTGCCGTAGTCAGCATAGGTCCAATTTTTAATGGAGTGTTTGGACCTGTGGTCACATCAATCACACATACTGCAAGACAGTTATCTGGATATGGTGCACACCTTAAACAAAGTCCAGCAGTTTCATTAATAAGTATATCTGCATCTTGGCTTTTTGCCCAATCAATCATTTCATCTGTATTGTATATTGCAAAATGATCAGGGCACATATCCATAGACAAACCAATTCGTATTGGTATGTTCATTTTTTCAAACATTTTATCATCATCTGTCCCTAAACAGTCTATTTTTACCACAGCAGGCAACATATCTCTCTGTTTAAGTGATTTAATAGCATGCATTAAAACTGAAGTTTTACCAGAACCTGGTGTTCCAGCCACTATTACTAACTTCATAATACCACCTCTTCCTCAATTAATCCGCCTTGTCGAATTGTATCGCGTAAAGACATCAAAAGTTCATCAATTTTAACAAGTTTACTGCAAACGGCTACTTCACTTGGTGTTGTGGATATGATTTGTCGTATTCCTCCGTTTCGCATTACAATACGCTGCTTAGGCATAAGTGCTAAAACTGGATCATGAGTCACGACTAATACAATTTTCCCTCTCGCAGCAAGAAGTTTCAAAGCTTCTTGTTTCTTTATACCTGCATTTTCAATTTCGTCAATAAGCACAATGGGGGAATCACTTATTATTGCAATATCAGCAACCATGAGTGCCCTAGATTGTCCACCACTTAATGTAGTGAGCTGATCTTCTAATTGTATAGGTTCTCCCGTTAGTGTATTAGCAATATCAATTACTTTTTTGACAGTATTAAAATTACGGTTTCTTGATTTTGCATGCATTTTGAGAAATTCTTCAACTGTCATACAGCTAAGAAAATGCATATTTTGTGAAAGCTGAGCAATGCGCTTTTTTCTAGGATTAGTTCGAATATCCCTACTTGGGGCAATCCCATTTATCAAAATTTTACGCTGGGTGGGAGTGTCTCCTTGTGAAAGCTGCTCAATATCACAAATTAATGTACTTTTTCCAGATCCCGTAGGACCAACAATTCCAATTATATCTCCTGGGTATATATGTATCACTTCAACGCCTTCTTTTAATCCAGATTTGTCGATTCCGCATATTATTGTGAGTTCATGAATGTCTTTCATATATTAGTTTAATTAAGTTTTTGTTTTTTGATAGAATGTTAAATTGAATAATTCTTTTTTGTAGACATTTTATCTATTTTCTTTATGCTATATCTACATTTATACAATTTTAAGTGCATACGGAATAACTATGACTGAATTAATCATCCGTATATCATTTCATTCAGCAAACGACATCTTTACAATTTCAGAATCTATATAAAGTCTTGTTGCAAAAATTTCAGCAGATTTATTTATGTTTGCTTCTATAAATTTAATTGAATATATTAATGTGTGCACCATTTAATCTACTATTTATAGATGTTCTCTTATAAGCTCCCCAATACAACAAGCACACAACATAAATATTATGGTAACATTTCTCCAAATGTTGCTATGATTGTTTCAGTAGTATCTCCTTCGATTATTATTGGATTCAGGTGTGGTAAGAATACAACATCGATTACTCCTGCAGCTATTATTGTTTTTGCAAAACATAGTCTCATTGGATCAAGTATAATATCTATTTCTAATGCAAAATTATTTTCAATAAACTATTCATTTAATATTATATAATAGATGGTCTCTATATGAAATGTTTCAATTATCAATTCATTTAAATTAGTTGAAATTTCATAAGTTAAAGTTACCATCAAAACAAAATTTGATTCTTAAATCCATACATATATAATGATTTTTGCATCAAATCCTTTAGCAATTGTATGTGTGGGATGTACCATCCATATAAATGTAATATAGTGCATACTTTGGTTGAAAACTTATGCGAAGCATTTTTAATACTATTAGTTCAATTATTGGTTATTTATATACTCTATGATAAAAATTGCCTATATTAATAAAATAATAACTACAATTGCTATTGATATTTTTATATTTTTTCATTATATAGACCTCCTTTAATCAATAATTATATCTTATCTATTTTAGTTTTCATATATAATGATTTCCCTATATTGCATAATTATGCCACAAAAGTATTAATCTAATTAATATTATTGTACAACTGGGGCAATTACAACCCATTTAAATGAAATTAAAGAAGAATATGTTTTATAGGAAAATATATTCAATAAGCTAATCAACTGATATTACGCAAAAGTTCATCACAACACATTAAAATTTAATTTTTTATAGTTTCATTTATATACTTTTGAGTATTTTTCAATGATTTAAAAGTGATTTTTAAAATAATTTTAATTAATAGACTTGTTGCATAATAAGCCAAAATTTAACCTTAGCATAGTGATTTATAGCTAAAAGTCAAAATTTAGTCGCTACATATCGAAATATGAGTTAATACGCAACAAGTCTAATGCGTAACATCAATTAATATGCAAGGGCTGGAACTATACAAATATGCTTAAATTCTTTGATATTATATAAAAAAACAATTCATTGAAAAAGCTTTAAGTTTTTTATTCAGTTGGTTTTTTTTCAGAAAAATACAATTTAGAAAAAATAAAAATGCGGCATATGGGTGAGCACATCATTATTGTTTTAGATAATGCAACATATAATCGTGTAAAATATACAAAATTATTTGTAGAATGAAATACAATTAAACTTTTTTTTCATACTGCCATATCCACCCAATCTTGACATTGTTGAAAGATTATGGAAAAAACGCACATTCGTTCCGAATGAACAAACGCACATTCGTTCCGAATGAGCTATCAAAGATTTTCTTTATCGCTCAATTTTCATTGGTTCAATCCATGCAGATTTATTTACATGCCTTAAAACAAACTATTCCATTGCTGTGACTTGGTCAATGATATTTCTATCAAAAAAGTTCACATCAATAAATTC
>JAAXQB010000049.1 GCA_012329085.1 Methanosarcinales archaeon
AGCGTTAATGAGTTAGAGAATTTTACAATTTCTCGTTTGTAATACTTCTCCCCTCTGAAAAATATATTTTTTATTATTATTATTATAGTCACCCCAAATTATGCTTTACTTTATCTAATGCAATAATTTTCTCTTTACTTTTTTTTTAGAAAGTATGATTTGTGAAAAAGCAAACAAACTTCATAAAGAAAAATTGTTTAGATTGGAGCTATATCTTCCCATCTTTTTCTAATTTCTTTCCAAGGTATCTTTCTATCGGCAGCATCAGCATACTTAGGTGCCTGATGGGCTTTTTTACCAATAATTCCAAGTGGAAATGTGTTTATAAACTCTTCACTAATTGCACTTCCTCCACAAATGAATGGTATTTCTATATCCTTATCAATTAATTTCTGGGCAATTTTTGGGAATGCAGACATTGTTGTTGTCATCAAGGAAGTTCCTGAAATCATAACTGGCTTATGTTCTTCAATAGCTTTTACAACTTCATCAACTGGAACATCTTTCCCCAAATCAATGACTTCCCATCCATCTGCAACAAGGAATACCTTAGCAAGATTCTTACCAAGATCGTGAACATCGCCTTCTGCAACATGTACGATGACCTTTCCTTTTTTTTCAATCGCTCCAGCATCTTTTGATTCTATGACTGCAACTCCTGCACTCATAGCATCTGCTGATAATATAACTTGAGGTATAAAGTAAATACTATCTTCATATAATTTTGTGACCGCAGCCATTCCTATGGCAAGACCTTTATCAACAATCTTCTTTGGTGAATGCTCTTTAAGTGCTTCATCAGTTATTTCCTTAACTTTTTTAACATCTGCCTTAAATACTGCTTCTGCTATTGATTTAAATGGTTTTTCTGTTGGCATAATATCTTTTACCATTTCTTCAGGATCAAGCATCTTTTCTTCATCAATAGCAGTCAATTTCTCTCGTATTTTACTAAAATCTACCTCTTCTCCTTTTACAATTGGTTTTATTTTTGTAAATATCCCCTCAACAATTGCCCAACTAATTTCACGACTTGTTTTACTAAAATCCGCCTCTTTCATATCTGGATTCATTTTTTCAAATATGCCCTTAACAATTTCTTGACCAATTTCTTGACTCATATATTTCACCTCTATAAACTTTATGTATTTAAAATATGTGTTTTTTTATTTATCTGGTAGCAATTTTACTAAAGCTTCTCCAATGCCATATCCAAGTTCTTTTGCAGTTTCTGGAGTTAGAACTCTACCGCCAGTGACCATTTTTCTTCTTGGTTGATTCCACTCTTCTGCTGCTTGTACCATTGCTTTAAGATTATCGAGTGGTGTTAATGGAGATAGTCCACAGCCAGGAGCGAGAATATCCACTCCTGCTTTTAGAGCTTTCATTGACTCTTCCTTTACTTGATCTGGTGTTCCAAATGCCAATGTTTGCTTTGGTGATACATTTCCTACAATTGCAATATCTTCACCCACAAGTTTTCTTGCTTTTTCTATATCAATATTTTCATCGATACTAAGTCCATGAAATCCACATTCTGCCATATCAGCAAGTATAAGTTCATTATTTCCACATATGTGTAAAACAGTAACTCCACTAATATTTGCTGTGACTTTTTTAAGAGGAGGTTTTGCAAATTCTTTAAAATATGCTGGACTAATTAAGTCAAATGAAGGAGTGGGATCTGCAATACATATTATATCAGCACCTGCTTTCAATGTATAATTTGCATACTTTATTATTGCTTCTGCAGCAATATCTGTTAATTCCTTAACTTTCTCTGGATCTGATACACACCAACCCATGAGTTTTTCAACTCCAATTAAACTACCTGCGAGTGTGAATGGACCTTCTATTGGCACAGATATTGGAATTTGATCGCCAATATCACTTCTTATTATTTTTATAGCATCCCTTACAACAGGTATTCTTCCGCATTCTAATAAATTGTCTGGAACTTTTAAACCATCTACCGAAGGCAGATGTTCCTTGATTGATGGAGTTATTTCATCAGTTCCAAAATTAATCTTACATCCAAAAATTTCTGACAGTACAGTTAAACAGAATGGAATTACTGCAGCTTCAACTCCTGCAAGTTCATTGAGTGCTGAACCTAATTTTGCCATCTTATCAGCGTCATAGTGAGCTTCTGGAAAATGAGCATCCATTGCATTCATGCTAGCTTTTATACCAAGAAATAGAACTGTTGCTGGAACTCTATCTGGCACACCTCCTACTGCTGCTGCTGTCATCCGTTTTCTTTGAGATATACTTTTTATTTTCTTACTTTTTTTTGAAAACATATTTTTCACATCCTTAAATTTAAATAAAAATGATTAGAGGAAATATTAAAGAAATTATTAAAGAAAAGCCCATATATAATAGAGCACAATTCTTTTCTAAATTTAATATTGGATAATTTTTTTTAATAGCTCATTCAGAATGAATGAGCGTTTGAAAAAATCTTTGATTTTTGATTGTATATAATTTATAAAATTATATGCATAACACTCATTCTCTTTGAGAATGATGTTCAGAGAAAATTTTTTCTCGTCATACGATTCATATCTATGTTATAATCATCTAAAATATGGTTAAAATGAGAATTTTACGATTTGTTTAATTCATATTTACAAATTTTATATATTTAAAATATATATTTTATTTATCCTGCACCAATTTTACCAAAGCTTCCCCAAGCTCATATCCAAGTTCTTTTGCAGTTTCTGGAGTGAGAATTTCAGTGTTGGAAGCCATTTTTCTTCTTGGTTGATTCCACTCTTCTGCTGTTTGTACCATTGCTACAATATTGTTAAGTGGTGTTAATGGTGATAGTCCACATCCTGGAGCTAAAACATCCACTCCTGCTTTTAGAGCATTTATTGCATCATTTTTTACCTGTTCTGGTTTTCCAAATGCTAGTGTTTGTTTTGTTGATATATTTCCTATGAGTACAACATTTTCACCAACGATACTTCTTGCCTTTTCTATATCAACTCCTTCTTCGATACTAAGTCCATCAAATCCACACTCTGCCATATCAGCAAGAATATTAGTCACATCTCCACATATGTGTATAATATTAATTCCACCAACATTTTCCGCAATCTCTTTAAGACATGGTTTGACAAAGTCTCGAAAATGTGTTGGACTAATTAAATCTAAGGAAGCTAAAGGATCTGAAATGCACATTATATCAGAACCTGCTTTTAATATATGGTTAGCATATTTTATTATTGCTTCTGTGGTAACTTCTAATATTTCTTCAATTTTCTTTGGGTTTATTATGCACCAACCCATGAGCTTTTCAACCCCAATTAGATGACCTGCAAGTGTAAATGGACCTTCCACTCCTACAATCATTGGAGTTTTATCGCCAATGGTACTTCTCAATATCTCTGCCGCATTTCTTACAATAGGTATTCTTCCACGATTAAGAAAATTGTCTGGAATTTCTAATTTATCTACTGAAAGTAGATGTTTCTTAATTGATGGGGATATTTCATCAGTCCCAAAGTTGATTTCACATCCGAAAACTTCTGCCAATACAGTTACGCAGAATGGAATTCTTGCATTTTCAAGTCCTGCAAGTCCATGCAGTGTTGAACCTAGCGTTGCCATTTTATCAGCATCCTTGTGAGCATCTGGAAAATGAACATTCACTGCAGCCATACAGTCTTTTATACCAATTTGAGTTGTACATATTACTGGAACTTTATCCGGTACACATCCTGCCAATGTTGCAATTACTCTTTGATTTGAAAACATATTTTTCACATCCTTTAATTTAAATAAAAATTTTTAGAAAAAAATACCACCTATTTAGATTTTAAAAACCCTCTTTCTCCAAAAAAATCAACATCCATTTGTTCCGAATGAGCAAACGCCCATTCATTCTGAATGAGCAAACGCCCATTCATTCTGAATGAGCTATCAAAAAACATACAAAAATATATAAATGATGATGTAACAAGATAGATAAATTGAAATTCCCAATAGTTTTTTGAATTAAGCGATGGCATTTTATTCGATTATTTTTTTAATACAGTATTCCTTGAACTTTTTTCTTTTTTGTGGCAATTTATAAAAATATTAAGATTTTTTCAATTCATATAATGGGTGCCACTTTAATCTATCGCACAATATATCTTGCCCAAATATAAATATTGAATTTTCCATAAACAGTATACAATACCATTCCAACACTAAGATTATTAGAAATTTTGCATTCTATTTTTGTATATCTTTTCAACCCATTTGAGTTTTTCTAAATCATGCGATGAATAATATTACAATCTAAATTGTTAATAATATCATAATATAATATATGCGATATTAATATTTATAATTAACTATGGTGTTTAACACCACCTCTTATGGAATTTAGTACCATATATATCTACACTATTATTTTATTTCACATTAATAAATTTGTTAAATCCGAGAAATTAAAAATTTTTCTGAGTATATAACAACTTTGTAAAGATATTAGTTTCTTTTACCCCTGCATATATTTTCAATTCATCAACATTTTAGATGATAGTTCCATAATCTGCATGATATTAACATAACTTTATCATTAAAAACATCTTTTTTTTATTACGAAATATATCCGATGCAAACACTCGTTCGTTCGAATAACGCTCATTCGTTTCGAATGAACAAACGCTCATTTGTTCCAAATGAGCTATCAAAGATTTTCTTAAACTCATTCTGAAAGAATGAGTGTTTACGCACATTCATTCCAAATGAGCTATCAAAATGAGCTATCAAAATTTTCTCCCTATGTAGTAATTTTACAAATTACATACTAACGCTCGTTTGTTCCAAACGAGCTATAAAAAAAATAAAAACATAAAAAATGATAAAAACATCAAACACATAAAAAAATCCATTTCACAAATTTACATAATCCCATTAATTTTTATACATTAAAATCATAATTAAATACTACATGTTTACAATAATAACTGGTGCTCAATTCGGAGATGAGGGCAAAGGAAAAATAGTAGATTTAATTTCAAATGAATATGATATAATCGTGCGATTTCAAGGCGGAGACAATGCAGGACATACCGTACAAGTAGGAGATTCTATTTATAAACTTCATTTAATACCATCTGGATTTCTTCTTAATAAAAAAGTATTAATCGGTCCAGGCGTTGTCTTAAATCCGAAAGTCTTACTCGATGAAATTGAAATGCTTAAAAAAAGTGGAATAGAAATTGAAGGTGTTATTGGTATTGATGCAAAGCTAAGTGTGATTATGCCATATCACATAGAACTTGACAGCTTAAGAGAAGAGATGCGCACTGAAAAGATTGGAACCACAAAAAGAGGAATTGGTTTTGCATATATTGACAAAGTTGCAAGAGATGAAATACAAATAAAAGACATAACAGACGAAGCCACATTTAGATTAAGACTTGGTGAAATTTCAGAGCAAAAGATAAGTGCAATTAAAAGTCTTAACGGAGACCCCTCTATTGTTATGGATGAAAAATTAATAAAAGAATATCTCGTATTTGGTGAAAAACTTAAAAATTTCATCACAGATGTGTCATATGATATTAATAAAGCATTAGAATCAGGGGAAAATGTTTTGGCAGAAGGTGCACAAGGAACACATCTTGATGTAATTCATGGAACTCAGAAGTTCGTGACATCATCTAGTACTATTGCAGGCTCTGCTTGTACAAATCTTGGAGTTGGACCTACAAAAGTTGATAAAGTTATAGGAATTGTAAAAGCATATATAACTCGCGTGGGGGAGGGACCACTTCCCACTGAACTTTTATGTGAAACAGGTGAGCAAATACAAAAGGCAGGAGGGGAATTTGGAACAACAACAGGTCGAATGCGGCGATGTGGTTGGTTTGACATGCCACTTATTAGAAAGGCGATTTATTTGAATGGATATACTGATATAATTCTTACAAAACTTGATGTTTTAGCAGGTCTTGATACAATAAAAATATGTACAGGATATGAATTAGATGGAAAAACAATTGAATATCCTCCAGAACTTGTGTCTGAACTTATGCGGTGTGTTCCAATATATAAAGAATTTTCAGGATTTAATGAAGATATTTCAGAGGTAAAAAATTATAACTCACTTCCTACTTCTGCAAAGGATTATGTGGAATATCTTGAAAATGAAATGGGCGTGCATATAGAATATGTATCAGTGGGTCCAAAGAGAGAACAGACTTTTAAAAGATAGTTTTAATTAAATTAAATAACGCCCATTTGTTCCAAATGAGCTATTAAAGATTTTTTCTAATACCAATTCTCTTCGAGAACAAGATCTCAAAGAGACTGAGTTGGAGAAAATTTTTAATTTCTCAAAGCCACATCCTTTCAAAAATGCATTCTTAAAGAATCTGCGTATTTGGTGTATAAAACAAAAGTTATAAATACTAAATAGGAAATATTATAGTGGTATAAATCGCAAATGTAATTTAACATTACTAAAAAATTAAATTGCATTAAAAAAAAATATACAAATGCTTATTTGTTTCAAATGAGCAAACGCCCATTCATTCTGAATGAGCTATTAAAAAGGAAATATAAATGACAACGGTATATGATGTACCTGCAACAGAATTAATTTCAAAAGTTGCAGAAAAATTAAAAGAAAACGAACATGTAAATCCGCCAGAGTGGGCAAATTATGTTAAAACTGGTGTGCACAAAGAATTACCTCCCGTCGAAAAAGATTGGTGGTATATAAGATGCGCAAGTGTACTTAGAACAATCTATACAGATGGACCAGTTGGTGTAGAACGAATGAGGTCCATATATGGTGGAAAAAAAGATAGAGGTTCAAAGCCAAATATAAAAGCAAAAGGAAGCGGATCAATAGCAAGAAAATCATTACAACAATTAGAATCGGCAGGATTTGTTAAATCATTGAAAAATGGACGAATCGCCTCACCTACTGGAAAATCTTTGCTTGATACTGCCGCACATGAGCTTAAAAAAGAGCTTATTAAAACAATTCCGGGACTTGAAAAATATTAAATTATTGATATAATTAAATGCTAACCTATATAAAGTGAAGTGAAAACAATGGATGAGCTTGAAGAAATTAGAAAAAGACGACTTTTAGACCTTCAAAACCAGCAAATGGGTTCTTCGCAAGAATCTGCTAACCAAGCCATGCAGCAACAAGAGATGCAAGCTGAGAGAGAGTCACAAAAACAAGCAATTCTAAGACAACTTTTAACGCCAGAGGCAAGAGAGCGACTTGCAACACTTAAAATGTCAAGAAATGAATTTGCTACACAAATAGAGGAGCAAATAATACATATTGCACAAAGTGGTCGAATCCGTGGCAAGATTACAGATGAAAAGCTTAAAGAAATTCTTTTACAGATGCAACCTAAAAAAAGAGAGACAAGCATTAAAAGAGTATGAAAGCATTCGTGTTATTTAGCGGAGGCAAAGATAGTTCTCTTTCAGCAATTTTAACTGAACCATTTTTTGAATCTGTTGAACTTGTGACTATTTGCTTTTCTATTCTTGATGTGGGAGCTATTGCAAAATCTGTTGCAAAAAAGATTGGATTTGCACACACTGTGTTAAATCTTGATGAAAAGATTTTACGAAATGCACTAGAAATTATTATAAATACTGGACATCCAGAAAATGCCATAAATTATATACATCAAAATGCAATTGAAGTGCTTGCATGCAAGTTGTCTTTTGAAAATACCAATGGAATGATTGTAGATGGAATAAGACGAGATGACAGAGTTCCAAAAATAACATATTCTACAATTAAAAGTATTGAAGCAAGACATAATATATGCCATACTTCGCCACTTAAAGGATATGGGCGAAAAGCAGTAGATGACCTTGTAAATCAGCATTTTATAATCGAAGAAAATGAAAGTAATATTTTAAAAAAAGCTGACTATGAAACAGAACTTCGTGAATTGATTCGAATAGAATATGGAGCTGAAAAAATACAAGAAATATTTTCAGCACATACACAATCAAGAGTTATAAAACGAATTCGATGAATATTCAAACTCGTTAAACTAAAAATTATTGATAACAGACATATAATATTAATATTATTAAAACATCGCACATTCATTCTGAACGTGCAAACGCTCGTTCGTTCCGAACGAGCTATTAAAAACGGTGATAAATTTGAGCCATAATACAAAAGGACAGAAAATGAGATTATCAAAAGCCCATACAGAGAACCAAAGAGTTCCAATGTGGGTAATTGCAAAGACACAAAGAAAAGTTTTAAGTCATCCAAAGAGAAGACATTGGAGAAGAAGTAGCTTAAAAGTAAAAAGATAGGATTAATTAAATGGCAGAAAATATACATAAAGAACAAATATTCACGATACCACTTCGTGATGTAAAGCTTGCACCAAGATGGAAAAGAACAACTCGTGCAATGCGTCTTATTAAAAAATATCTTGTAAGGCATACAAAAGTCGATATTTCAAATATAAAAATCGATAAAACAATTAATGAGAAAATATGGGAACGAGGTTCTGAAAATCCACCTAGAAACATAAAAGTTCGTATTATGAAATTTGAAGATGGAAATCTTGAAGCTGAACTTGCTTCAAATTAGTAGATATATAAAGGAATAAAAATATTGTGATTGATTTAAAAAGTGCACAAACAACAACTCAAACTTTGAGTATATATGAAAGCACTGTTATTGGAGTTTTTGCCACAAGTACTGAAAATATAGCAATAGTTCCAACAGGAACTGCTGATTCTGTTATTGAATTGATACAAAAATCACTTGGCGTAGAAGTGATATCAACACTTATAGATGGAAGTCCAGTTATAGGGTCAATGATTCGTGGCAACTCTAATGGTTTTTTAATACCAAGTACTGTAAATCAAAAAGAATTAAGTCAAATAGATGTAAAAGTTGCACAATTACCAGGTAGATTAACAGCAATTGGAAACATAGTACTTGCAAATGATAATACAGCTTTAGTACATCCCGGATTGTCTCAAAAATTGATGGATATTATTTCAAATACACTTTCAGTAGATGTTCATAAAGGAACAATTGCAGATCTTGCAGCTGTCGGAATGGCAGGCATTGCCACCAATAAAGGAATACTTTTAAATCCTATGGCAACCCGTCGTGAAATTGAACATATCGAAGATATATTTGGGTTACCTGTTGATATTGGAACTGTTAATTTTGGATCGAAAATGGTAGGGTCTGGTGTGCTTGCAAATTCAAAAGGATATGTTGCAGGATTTGAAACAACAGGACACGAACTCGGAAGGATTGAAGAAGCACTTGATTTCATATAAATCAAATTTATAATATATACATAATTAAAAGGAGTGAAAAATGCAAGAATTTATTGTAAAAGGTACATTTAAATTAGGAAATGGATGGCAGAAATTTAATAAAGAAGTTACAAGTCAAAACGAAAAAAATGCAAGTGATAAGGTATATTCAATATTTGGTAGTAAACATAATATAAAAAGAATGTACATTAAAATAGAAGATATCAGTGTAAAAGAGGAATAGGTAATTATGCAAGACACTGAGGACCAAAAAATTAAAGCTCTTGCAATGAATCATCAAGAATATAAAATGCAAGCCGAAGCAATTAAACAACAAATGGACATGATTCAAGCATCTATAGAAGATTGCACAAATGCACTTGAATCAATAGATGAATTGCTAAATGTAGGAACTAATGCAGAACTTATGATTCCAATTGGGGCAGGCATTCAGATTTATGCAAAGCCTGAATCAATTGAAAAAATTGTTGTACCGATTGGATCTGGAATAAGTGTAGAAAAAACACCATCTGATGCAAAAGATTCAATAAACAATCGAAAAGAAGAATTGTTGAAAGCATTTGGTCAAATGGGAGATACATTGCAAAAATTAGTAAATGCCATCAAAGAAATTGAGGCAGAATCTGCATCTATGCAATGAATATCAATAGAAAAGCCACTAACTAAATTTAGATAAAGCAATAAATATAAATAAGCATAGTACATTTTAGTTATAGGATGTCAAATCATGCTTATTTTTGGACACATAGGAATAACATTAGCAATCACATTTTTAATTTTTAGTAGTATAAACTTTCTAAATTCGCGAAATGAGATTAGAAATGAATCAAAAATAATTGAAACTAATTATAAACTATATTTTTTTATAATTATAGGATCAATTTTACCAGATTTAATAGATAAACCCATAGGAGAAATTTTATTAGCGGGGTCACTTTCTCATGGTAGGCTATTTGCACATAGTTTATTATTCATTTTAATTCTATTTTTATTGGGATTTACATTTATAAACAAAATAAAGAAAAAGGATTTATTTATTTAAGTTTTGCTTCTTTCATCCATCTCGGCTTAGACCACATGTGGAATGATCCTAAGACATTATTTTTTCCTATTTTTGGATTTAATTTTCAGCAAGGTGTAATAGAACAACATTGGACGGATTATTTTTTAAACATATTGTACAAGAATAATTTAACTGCAACTAATTTTGAACTCTCAGAAATATTTATTTTTGAATTGATTGGACTGTTTGTTATATCAGCTTTTATTTTTTATGTTAGATTTGATATTAAATATAAAAATAAAAATAAAAAATAAATTAAAAATTTGTATAATTTATTGGATGAAAAAATTCATAATCTGTTGGATGAAAAAATCTGTATAATCTGCGCAATCTGCGAACATAAAATTTAAAGAACAAACGCTAAGTTATAATATATATAGAAGATAAAAAATAAATTTTAAAATATATCCTATATGTATGAATCGCACCCTTTTTTTCAAATCTTAAATTTATTTTTTAGGGAATGGTTTAACGAGAAAATGAAAATTACTCGCATATTAACAATCAGAACGCTTAATCACGAATTACAAAAAATTAAAACTTTTTCTCTCAGCATATAACTTTACAAATTATAGTGGTTACCTAATAACTAATTTGCATTATACATTTAAGTTATATTTTATCCTAATTGGGTAATTATTAATTGCAATTTTATAAATATTGCCCTAAATATGATAAGTATTAATTGATTTGTATGCGGGATTTTAATTGTTATACGACCTCCATAATACAATAAAAAAATTGAAACATTTTAAAATTGCCTTTTAATAAATCATTTTATAAAATATGATAAAATCTTAATAAATATATGTCACCTATATATAATCTTATCTCCAATTTTCTCTACAATTGTGGTCATATCAGATTGATTAGATTCACTATATTCACTTTGATTTAAGATTTTGCTACTTATTTTATCATCAATACTAATATCATCATTTGATTTTTTTATTTTATTAAATTTTAATTTTAAAACTAAAATCACGATGCCAAATAATAAAATAGAACCAACACCAATTACCAAATGCATATAAGGGATATCAAATATAGTTCTATCGGTTATTATTTTTTCATCAGAGTCTTTTACAATTACTTCTATATCATCTCTTTTTAATTCATCCAATTGTAGCCTATATTTATATAATTGCTCATTCAATTCCCTTATCTTTTCATCTTTTTCATTCAATAATGATTCAAGAATTTCTTCTTGTGTTAAAGGTTCAATTTCAGGGGGCGAGGGTTTAATATGTACCACTCTAACATACTCTCTTGATGGTAACCATCTATTTTGTGCTTCTTCAAGCCCTAATATTAAATAAATACTGCCTGAATCCCCAACTGTGATAGATCGTGTGCCGCGTGAAGTATTTCCTGATTTTCCTGTAATAACGATTAGATCTCCTATTTCCAAGCTAAATCCAAATCGGTTATCAACAAATATTCGCTCCCCCTTTATTAATTCATAATGCCCTTCATTTTTAACATTTGCTACTGCACTTCTACTCAATATTCCATTTTCTTCATTTAATGATTTTAAATATATTTGATAACTTTTCGAAGTATAATTTTCTACAAATCTTGACACCCGCGCCATTAGTGTAACATATTCCCCTGCATGATCGCCTCTTAAAAAATTTTTATATGATATTGCATGTTTTGCAGGTTTTATGGGTGCCAATCCAAATCCAAAAGCTTCTTCTCCATCACTTATTCCATTCCCATCTGTATCCCATTTAAGTGGATTGTATTTAATTCTATTAATTCCAATAAGTTCAATGGAATCAACTATTCCATCTTTATCAGAATCTTTCAACAGTGGGTTTGTTTTCAATTCAAGAACTTCCCTTCCATCACCCAATCCATCGCGATCTGTATCTTTATATAATGGATTGGAGCCTATTTGAATTTCATATCCATCACTTATTCCATCTCCATCTGTATCCCAATTTATAGGACTAAGTGTGAATAAATGCCTATTGCGAATAATGCGTACTGCAGTTTTAACTTCTTGCCTATCAATTATATTGGGATATAATTGTGCCATATGAATTGTATTTAATAAATCTATATGCCTACTTAATTCAATTAAATCTATTAATCCATCATTATCTGTATCTCTTTCAAATGGATCTGTATAAAAACCAAATAAACCCGTAGTTTCTGCATAATTTGTTATTTCATCCCCATCTACATCCACATTCCATGGATCAATATTATTTTCAAATTCTTGAAAGGCTGTGAGTCCATCATGATTGAAATCTAATGCCGCATCTTTTGGACAATATGGATTTAGTAAATTCTCGCGTTCCCATAAATCTGGAATTCCATCATTGTCCCAATCATCAATCCTAGTTTCATTTGATGGCATCGCAAAGGCATGTGGCGTAAAACTCATACAAATTAATGCAATCATAATGATGGCAACACTCTTTTTTTTAATTTTAATATTGCACATAAATTGTAAAATTGTGAAACTATAGAAAAATTTTAATTTTTCATACATAAATTTCACTCCATTTTATGAATGACATTATAATCTTTTACAATTTCATCTACATCCCATGACCTTCGTTTTAAAAATCCACTCTCTATAATTATGTCTCCGCGAGTTACAATTCCAACTAAGGTTCCATCTTTTTCTATGACGGGCAGTCTATTTATATTATATTTAGACATAATTGCCTCTGCATCTTCAATATTTTCTCCTTCAGAAATAGTATAAACTTTTTTTGTCATAACAGCATGTACAGGATTATTAAAAACATTCTTAACAACACTTTTAAAACAATTCCAATCCACATGATCATGCAATGAATGTCGCACAATATCAAGCAAATTCGATGGTAATTCATCATTTGAATGTTCAAGTTTAATCATTTTAAAAATATCTCTTTCTGTGATTATGCCAATTATTTTTCCAAACTTTATGACAGGCATGCCACTTATTTCATTTATTTTAAATTTTTCTATCACTGCAGATATGGTATCATCTGAATTGCACACGATAACTTTTTTATTCATAATTTGTTTTACTTTCATTAAATCACACCATTGATATTTAGTTATAGGATTATTTGCATTTTACAATATTATAATATATAGAGTTACAACTATATAAACAATTTGTAGGGATTATGTATAATAATGATTTATTATAGAATTAAATGGAGAAAATTACAATATATTTATATATTGATATAATCTATATAATAATTATGGGCAAAATATGTTTAATTTATGTGATTGATATTTAAACTTGACTTTCAAAGAAACGCAAAATCGCCTCTGATTTTTTTAAAAACCGCCATCTATTGAACTCATTGCAAATCCCATAGTGTATGAC
>JAAXQB010000248.1 GCA_012329085.1 Methanosarcinales archaeon
GTTTTGCATAAAAATTTTTTAATAAAAATTTTTATTCCAAGACTTCTAACGGGGTTCATAAAAAAGCAAGCTGAACTAAAAGCAAAAAAACTCGCTATTTTCAACTATAAGAACAACCCTTAGATGTAAAAAACATCTAATTAAACATGAACGATAAATACGGACTAAGGATTAGGCCCTATAAACCTTATATCCTTCCCTAACTTTTTCTTCTGCCTTGATCCCAACTGAATCACCTGTTTTTGCTTTTTCACATTTATCATGGTCTATTTCCATAGATTTTACTTTTTGAATAAAATCTGTCTCCTCTCCGCCGACTATCCGAATAGACTCTCCTGTTTTTAAAACATCTGATAGCTCTACTATCATCACTCCTATTTTAGAAAAATAATGACTTATTTTCCCTATATAATTTTCTTCAGACATAAAAAATAAAATTTATTATTTTTTCGACCTTTCCCCCACTTATCTTGAAGGTATAGGATATTTTCCACTTTCACCTATCTTTGATAGATGAGAAATTATTCTCCTTTAATCACTACTAAAGGAACAAGCTTAGCCACCTTTTTTGATAAACCTGCTTGTTCAACTACATTAATTATATCATCAATGTTTTTATACGCAATAGGTGCTTCTTCAGCAATACCTCTTATTGATTGACACCTAACAATAATTTTTTTTAATTTTAAACTATTCATAACTTCTTGCCCAGAAATCCGTTTCATCGCTGCACGCCGTGACATTGCTCGACCTGCACCGTGAGCAACAGAAAAAAATGTTCCTTTTCCATGTTTTGTCCCTGCTAGAACATAGGAAGAAGTTCCCATAGTACCAGGAAGCAAAACTGGCTGACCAACTTGACGATATTTTTCTGGGACTTCTGGATGTCCTGGCGGAAAAGCTCTGGTTGCTCCTTTGCGATGAACAATCAATTTTGTTTTTTGATCCTCTACTTCATGTTCTTCAATTTTAGCAATATTATGAGCAACATCATAAAGCAATTCTAATTCTGTTTTTTCTCCTAATATCGCTTTCCAAGCTCTTCTTATATGATAGGTCATCATTTGTCGGTTAGTCCAAGCATAATTACAAGCAGCCGACATTGCTTTAAAAAATCTTTGGCCCTCTGGAGAATTAAGTGGCATACAAGCTAATTCTTTATCTGGCAATTTAATTCCATATTTTGGCATAACTTGTGCTGCTATTTTTAGATAGTCCGTACAGTTTTGATGTCCCAAACCACGAGAACCGCTATGAACCATTATCACTATTTGATCTTTAAATAAACCAAAAACTTTAGCTATTTTTTCATCAAAAATTTCAGCCACTCTTTGAATTTCTATAAAATGATTTCCACTACCTAAAGTACCAACCTGACTTCTTCCTCTGTTTTTAGCTCGCTCTGAAACACAATTAGCATCTGCTTGTTCAATTTTTCCTTTTGCTTCACAATTTTCAATATCTTGTTCTTTTCCATATCCCTGCTCCACCAAATAAGGCACACCTTGTTTCAAAATTTTATTAATCTCTTGAATTGAAAGTTTTGTCTGCCTCCCTTTTCCTAATCCAGAAGGCACTTGTCTTTGAATCTCATCGGCTATTTTTTCTAAATAAGGTTTAATTTCGTTTGCTTGATAATTAGAAAGCAACAACCTCACACCACAATTTTCATCAAATCCGACAAAGCCAGGTGAAATAATGCCGTCTGATAAACACATTGCACCAACCCCGCCAATTGGTGGCCCAAACCCCGAATGAATATCAGGCATTCCAATGGCATATTTCACTATACCTGGCAAAGTAGTGGTATTCACTAACTGAATTAATGCTTCATTTTCTATTGCATCAAAAATTTTCTCTGAAGCATAAATTCGGGCTGATACTCTCATATCAGCCCGAAAGCTTTTTGAAATCTCCCAAAGATAATTATTTATTTTTACGATACTTTGTTTTCTCATTTATCAGCTCCTAATATTTCTAAGGCCTTTTTTATTTTTTCCTCTGTTTTTACACATTCTGTAGGTATTTGAGAAAAAGCTAGCTGAGATTCTTGTTGAGAGAAACCAAGGGATATCAAAGTTGCCAAGACAGGATCTATGTTTTTCTCCCGTGATTGCTTGTTCAATTCCTCAATTTTACCTGTTAATTCTAAAACAATTTTTTGAAGTTTTTTTCTACCTATACCCTTTATATCTGTAAAAAATTTATTATCTTTTGCTTCAATCGTTTTTTTAAGTTTTTCTAAAGAACCAAAACAAGACAATATTAAAGCAGTTCTCGGTCCTACTCCAGAAAACCCCTCCAGAGTTTCAAAAAGCTCTAATGTCTCAATATTCAAAAAACCATAGAGTTCTGCTTTTTCTCTGCTTAAACAAAAATGAGTAAAAAGTTTTTGTTCTCTTCCTTTAAAAAGCTGTTCAAGGGTTTGAGGAGAACAAAAAACCTGATAACCAATCCCTCCTGTTTCAATAATAACTGTTTTTTCTGTCTTATCACAAACTTTTCCTTGAATAAAAGATATCATAAAAAATTTCAAGTACTTGTTGTTTCTATTATAAGCTTAATTTGACTTTATTACAAATAATGATAAACTATAAAAAATGTAAAGTGCAAAACGCAAAGCGTAAAATAACAGTATAAAATTTAAAACATTTTAAGTTTTGAGTTGTTGTTTTGCATTTTTCGCTTTACGCTTTACGTTTGAAACATGCCTATAACTAAATCAGCAAAAAAAGCCTTACGACAAAATAAGACAAGAAGGATTCGCAATCTCCAAAAAAAGAAAAAAATAAAACTACTTTTTAAAAAAATAGTTGCTTTTAGTAAACAAAAAAAAGAAAAACAGGCTCAAGAAATTCTCCCTCAATACTATAAAGCAATAGATAAAGCCATTAAAACTGGGTTAATTAAGAAAAATACTGCTTCCAGAAAAAAATCTCGGCTCACAAAAGCAATAAATAAAATTCAATCTTAGAATATTATTTACTCTACCTAAATTAAATTCCGATAAATACTTCTATCAACAAAACACTTTACTAAATCTTGGCAATCAACATATCAAACGCTAACTGGGCATCTTTTTGCCCTGTTTTTATTTCAACATCTATTTCTAATAATTGCTGATAAAAAAACATTAATTCTTTAAGAGTAAATTTTTGAGCTTGTGAGTATGTTTTCCTCATCACAAAAGGATGCATTCTGCTTTCTCTCAAAATCATTTGATATGGCTTTTGTTTTTCTATAAAGTCCTTAATAATTAAAAGATTTCTGAATTGATACTCAATCATTGTTAAAAGATATAAAACAGAATCTCCTTTTTCCAAATGCTGATAAATCAAAGCAAATGCTTTTTTCTTGTTTTTCTCAGCCAAAGCATCAATAGTGACAAAGATATCTGTCTCAATCTTTGACCTAACTAAAAGCCGAATATCCTCTATGTCTATAAGGAACCGAGTTCCTTTTTTGGTTCCTTTTTTAAAGGAGCTCTGCTCCTTTTTATTTCTTTTTTTATAGCTAGCTAATTTTTCAAGTTCAGTAGACATTCTCCAAAGGTCATTGCCAACAAATTTAATGAGTTCATCTTGAGCTGATTGTTCAATTTCTACTTTCCGTCTTTTCATCTCTTGAGAAAGCCAATTTTTCAACCTTGTTCCAGTAAGAAGAGAAAATTCCTGGGTCTGAGCATTCTTTATTAAAAATCTAAAAAAAATGTCTACATTGGATATTTTATTTTTTTCGTAAAACAAAATAATGTCTTTTGATTGTTTAAAAAGCTCGCCTTGTTTTATAAAAAAAGATTTAAAGTCAGGATTAGTAAAAGAATTTGTTAAGACAATCAGTTTTTTTTCCTTAAACATTGAAACAGTTTGAAAAATATCTTTAAACTCTTGAAAGCTTGATTGTTTAGCATCAAAGTATTTCAAATTCAACCCGCTTGAATGGATTTTTTGATAGTGAATTATAATTTCTCTCAATTTCCGCTGAGATCGATAGGTGTCTGGACCATAAAGAAAATACAACATATTAATAAATAATAATCCTTGGTCACGAAACCAAGGATCATTTCAAAAAAATATAAAAACTCTATTTTCCTAAATAAATATACTCTTGATGCCAAAAAATTATTGATTAACTTCAAGAACCGCTCTAACTTTAGTAATAATCTCACCAGGAGTAAAATGAGCCTTGACTAAGAAATCAACTGCTCCCAATTCTATACCACGGTCAATATCATCTTTCTGCCCCAAGTTAGACAAAATAATAACTGGGATTGAAGCTATGCTTGAATTTTTTTTTATCTGTTCTAAAACCTCAAAACCATCAATTCCTGGCAACATAAGGTCAAGTAAAATCAAATCAGGTTTTTCCTCTTCCGTCTTTTTGACTCCTTCTTCTCCATCAATAGCAAAAATAACTTCAAACTTCTCTTTTTTTAAACCTCGCACAATAAGTTCTCTTAAAAATTTATCGTCCTCAATAACAAGAATTTTAATCATAGTTTTATTATCAAAAAAATTTCTAAAAAGACATTAAAACTTTGCTTTAAAAAACAATTATGCCTTATTTTCCTATTTGTTTAATTACTTTTTCTAATACTTCTTGAAGACTAAACTCAGTTTTTATTAACCAATCCTTAGCTCCTAATTTTCGGGCTCTGTCTATTTCTACTGGTTGCCCAGAATTAGAAATGATAATTATTGGAATGTCTTTTATTCTTTCATCTTTCAATTTTTCTTCCATAAACTCAAAGCCTCCCATTCTAGGCATAATAATATCTAAAAGAATAAGGTCAAAACTATTCTTTCTCATAACCTCAAGTCCTTCTGCCCCATCCTTTGTCGTAAAAACATTGTACCCATTTTGACTTAATCTTTTTTCAAGAAGTCCAGCTAATATTTTTTCATCTTCAACGATAAGAATTTTTTTAGCCATAATTTTAATAATTTAATACTCTATTTATTATAAATCTTTTTTGAAATTCCGCAATATAAAGTTTTCCACAACCTTTAATCTATTGGTTCACCCTGTTAAATGCTGTTTTACAACATCCCGTCTTTTACAAAAAGGATGAATATTTAACAGGGTAAAGTAAAATAAAAAGTAGTTCCCTTATTCTCCTCAGATTCAAACCAAATTTTACCATCATGAGCTTCAATAATATTTTTAGTAATAAAAAGCCCGAGCCCAGTCCCTTCAGTATCTATTTTCATAATATTAATCCCCCTAAAAAATTTAGTAAAAATCTTTTCTTCTTGATTCTTAGGAATACCTATTCCTGTGTCTTGGATTGAAAATTCTATATTTTGATCAATTAATTTTAAAGAAATGATTATTTTGCCCTCAGAAGAAGTATATCTGATAGCATTGTCTATAAGGTTATGAACAGCCAACTGCATCTTCTCTACGTCTACTTTAATTAAAGGAATTTTTTCTTCTGCTTTCTGAAAGCTAATCTTTATCTTTTTTTTCTTGAATTCTTCTTCAAAAGTATTTACTGTCTCATGGATAAGATCATAAAAATCAATTAACTGTTTACTATAAAGGTATCTTCCTTCTTCAATCCGAGTAACATTCAAAAGATCATTAATCAAGCTTATCATTCTCTCATTACTAATATAATTTTTATTAACAAATTCTATTTGCTCTTTATTTAGAGGACCAAGGTCTCCATCAAGTAACATTTTTAATGTCCATTTAATAGCTGATAAAGGTGTTCTTAATTGATGGGCAGCAATAGAAACAAATTCTGTTTTCATTTTTTGAACTTGTTTTTCCCGAGTAACATCATGAAGAATCAACAAAATACCAGCCCTTTTCCCCTCTTTTCCTAATATAGGAAGTGAACTTATTTCTAAAATTAAATTTTCGTTGATTTCAATTTCTTCCCTGAAAATCCTTTCTTGTTTTGTCTCTAAAAAATCTATTAAAACTTTCAGGCTAGAAATACTTTTAAGAAAAAAAGTTTTTTTTTCTAAAACTTCTATTGCTTTAACTTCAAAAAATATTTCTGCTTGAGGATTAAAAATTTTCAAATAACCTTGATTATCAAAAAACAAAAGCCCATCAGTAAAATTAGAAATAATTGCTTCTGTTTTTCTTTTTTCTTCTATTGCTCTTTCTCTTGATTTTTCAGCATCTTCCAAAAGATTAATCAAAGCAGCATTTTTTTTTTCTTCTTCTGAATATTCTAATTCTTTGTCTTCAGCCTTCTTCTGAATATCTCTATTGTCTATTTTTAATTTAATTTTTTCTTCGTTTGACATTTTTTATTTTAAACCTTACTCTTCATTTTTTTTATTATATCATCTTTTTTTAGTTTGCAAAATCTTTATTCCAATTTATTCACAGGTAATCCTCTTATTCTTATAATTAGACTATATAATCCAAGCTCTTCAAATTTTTTCTCTACTAAATTCTTATCATAATCCTTAAGCAAACATTCTTCTTTGTTAAAGTTTATTGGAACATCACGAATAATTTTAACTAAGGACCTATTAAAAAACGCTTCTTCTCTATTCTCTTTTATTTTTGTTAAAAGACGTGGACTAATATGAATAGACTCTTTTCTTAGTGAAGGGTCTTTATCTAATTTTAAATATAAGTTCTCCAAGGTTTTAAATTTTTTAATTAATTTAATAGCTGTTTTTTCCCCAACTCCAAGAATCCCAGGAATATTATCAGAAGGGTCTCCTCTTAATCCCTTATAATCAATCAATTGTTTTGGCTTAATTTCATATCTTTCTTCTACTGCCTCTTTGTCATATAAAATAATTTCTTTCAACCCCCTCCTTAAAGCATAAACTTTAGTATATTCATCAATCAATTGTAAAAGATCTAAATCACTACTAAAAGCAATGCTTTCCACGCAAGAACCTTCATCGCCTTTAAGGCAAGAGCGACTATAGTCTGATAATTTTTTACTAATAGTGCCAATAATATCATCTGCTTCAAACCCTGATTTTTCAAAGACAGGGATATTAAAAGCCCTTAATACTTCTTTTATTTTTGGAATTTGTTCAAAAAGTCCTTTTGGGGTTTTTGCCCTATTTTTTTTATATTCTTTAAATTTTTTGTGGCGAAATGTCGGTCCTGGCAAATCAAAGGCAGCTGCTATGAAATCAGGATTTAAATCTTCTACTACTTTGAAAAAAGCAAGCAAAAAACCATAAACAACATTAATTAATTCCCCTTTTTTGTTTGTAAGGGGGGGGATAGAATGATAGGCTCGATGAACCAAAGCATTACTATCAATAATAACAAAACGTTTCATATTTAAAAATCAATTGATTAATTATTTAATTACGGATTACGAATTGCGAATTAAAAAAAATAAATGTAATCAATTTAGCGACAAATTAGATTATAAAACAACTACTTCTACAACAAAGAGTTCTTACTCTTTTTGTTTAAATGTTGATATGCTAATTCAGTTACTGTCCTTCCTCTCGGAGTTCTGTTTATAAACCCTATCTGAAGAAGATAAGGCTCATAAATATCCAAGATAGTACTAATTTCTTCAGAGATGCTAGCTGCTAAAGCTTGAAGCCCTACTGGTCCTCCATTAAATTTTTCAATAATCGCTATCAACACTCTTCTGTCTGATAGCTCAAGCCCTTTCTCATCAATTTCTAAAAACTTAAGCGCTTTTTTAGTGATAAAAGATGTTATGATTCCATCGCCTTCAACCTCAGCGAAATCTCTGACCCTCCTTAAAAGTCGATTAACAACTCTCGGAGTGAAACGAGAGCGTTGAGCAATTATTTTAACAGCCTCTGGCTCGATTTCTATCCCCAAAAGTTTTGCTGACCGTTTAATAATTTTTTCAATATCTTTTAGTTCATAAAAATTAAGTTGGAAAATGCCTCCAAAACGATTCCTTAAAGGAGGGCTCAACATCGCTAAACGAGTAGTCGCTCCAACCAAAGTAAAACAAGAAAGTTTAAGCTCCATAGTCCTCGCCATTGGCCCCCTTCCCATAATAATATTCAGCTTAAAGTCTTCCATAGCTGAATAAAGATACTCTTCTACAAATTTATTGAGACGATGAATCTCATCAATAAAGAGAATGTCTCCATCACTTAGATTAGTCAAGATAGCAATCAAGTCTCCAGTCCTCTCAATCGCTGGACCAGAAGTTATTCTAATGTTAGAATTCATTTCTTGAGCAATAAGACAAGAAAGAGTCGTTTTCCCAAGTCCTGTCCCTCCGTAAAGGAGTAAATGATCAGGTGACTGATTCCTTTTTTTAGCCGCTTCTATTATTATCTTTATGTTCTTTTTTACTCTTTTTTGCCCAACATAGTCTTGCCATGTTTTAGGACGTAATGTTATATCTAAAACCTTATCTTCTTGTGAAGTACAATTTTCTAAAATATTTTTTTCTGACTTTAAAGCATTGCCTCTTGACATATCTTATTTTTTATAGTAGGATAAAAAATAGAAAACAGCTCCTAAGCTGGGGATATAATCTATTTTGATTTATTGGAATTTCTTTCAGAGGATAGCTTGGCCTTGGCGAAACTATTCCTCAAAGAAACTCTACCTCACGACCCCAAGTCTTGAGTATCGTCCTCAGCTTAGGGGCTGTTTTTTTTATAAGACTATTTTTTGGTTACTCTTTCTACTTCTTCTATGGAAGTAATACCTTCAAGTACCTTAATAAAACCATCTTGGCGCATACTAAGCATTCCTTTTTTAGTCACCAACTGCTTTAAATCAACAGTAGAAGGAGAGCTTAAAATAAGCTGCTGAACATCATCGTCTATTAAAAAACTTTCAAAAATTCCAGTCCTTCCTTGATATCCTGTATTATTGCACAAAACACAGCCATGAGCTTTCAAAATTTTCAACCCTTTAAAATTTGGTATTTCTATTTTTTTTGATATTCCTTTTAGTTCTCGCTCTATTTCTCTTAATTCTTTGTCTTTAGGAGCAACAAGCTTTCCACACTTTTTACACACTTTTCTCACTAATCGCTGAGCAATAACCATATTAACTGCTGGAGCAATTGAAATTGCTCTTGCTCCTAAATCAGTAAATCTAGTTATTGTTCCAGCTGCATCATTTGCATGAATAGTAGTAAAAACCAAATGACCAGTTAAAGCAGCCTGGAGAGCAATTTTCGCAGTTTCTAAATCTCTAATTTCTCCCACTAAAATCACATCTGGGTCTTGCCTCATTATTGACCTTAGTCCATTGGCAAAATCATAACCTCTCTCTGGTGCAATTTGAGTTTGAGAAATGCCCTTTAAATGATATTCAATTGGGTCTTCAATAGTAATAATCTTAATCTCTGGACTCTGAACTCTTTTAAGAAAAGCGTAAAGAGTTGAAGTTTTTCCTGAACCAGTAGGTCCAGTAACAACTATCATCCCGTTAGGTTTCTTAACCTCTTCTTTAAACATCTCTAACAAGTCTTTTCTAAGCCCTATTTGTTCTATCTCTTTTAGTCCCGTTGGATTTAAAATTCTGAGAACAATAGATTCTCCATATTCAGAAGGAATCACTGAAACTCTTATTTCTACTGGAGTTTCTTCAATTAAGACGGAAAAACGACCATCTTGAGACTTATCAGCAATATTAAGCTTAATACCAGCAAGAAGCTTAACCCGCGAAAGAACAAGCTGATACTCTTCAAAAGAGATAGAAACTACCTCTTGAAGAATTCCATCAATCCTAATCCGAATAATCACTTCCTCTTTTTGAGTTTCAATATGGATATCCGATGCCTTAAGATTGACAGCTCCTCCTAAAGAAATCTCTAAAAAAGAAGTTATTCCTTGAGCAGTTAAAGCACTAGTAATATTTCTTCCGAAATCAGCAATTGTCTTAACAGCCTCTATAATATCATTATACCTCTGAGAAGATATTTTAATTTCCCCTGTTATTTTTGATTTAACTCTGTCCATATTTTTTTACTTTTTTGTTATCATTTTTAAATTAAAATTTAATAATTCAAAAATCTTAGCTTGAACTTGTTCAATCTCTTCTTGGATAGAAAATAAAATTCCATTACCTTTTACTTTTCCTGAGAACTTGTCTAAAATTTTATTTAACATATCTTTATTTTTAGACCAAAATACTCCTTGAACAATCTTACAATCTGAACAAGTCTCCCATAAAAGTAACCAAGAATGAGATGGTAAAATATCTTGTCTCAATCGTTGAATAACAAAAATCAGATCTTTAGGAGTAGATTGACTCTCTTCAAAATCCTGGCTACTAAGCGAGGCAAAACAAAAGTTCTGTTCCTTTTGAAATTTAAGCTTTTTAAAGATGCAATCAAATAACCTATCTTCAGAAGTTTTTCTATTTTGGCCAACTTCTCTTAAAATGTCATTCTCAGTAAAATAAAGTTTTTGAGCAATCTCTTTATAGTCAGCCCCTTTCTCAATTAAAGAATTAGCAAAAGCAAAATATTGAGGAGAAATACGAGAGTAGTGAAAGTTCTTGGTTTTCAAAATCAAACCAGCTAAAAGACAAGTAGCAATGTTCTTATCAATAATTTCTGGTCCAATCATTTTTATAATCTTTACTAACATCTCAGCCAAAGAAGTATTTGATTCATCTAAGCTAACTTTATTGAAATATTTTTCAAAATTATTATTAATAGATTCAGACTTATGGTTTTCAAAAACAATATCTCTATTTCTATAAAATAAAGTTATTTCTTCTGGGTTACTCCTTCCTATTGCTATTAAAAGAATTGGTTGATTATTTAAGCAAACTTCTTTTCTCAATATTTTTCTTTCAACATTCAACTTGTGACGAATAAGTGAAATGTCCTGATTATTTATGTTGCCACTTTTAATTGATAAATAAATTTTTAATTGCCTTATATCTTTCTCATAACGCATTTCTGAAATTTCTTTCATATTCATATCAATAGAGACGACTATTTCTTGCTGAAAAAGAGAAGTAAGAAATTTGATTTTTGAAGGAATTTTATCTACTAAAAGATTTACATTTTTCCCAATTTTCTTTAAACTATAAAAAAGAGCCAAAGCATTGCTTATACTCTCCTCTTCCCCTATTTTTGAGGGGATAATAAAGATATCTTTTGTTTTTTGAATAAGTTTTTGAGCTAATTGAAATTGATTTGACATCATTCATTAATTAAAACTATAATTAAAACTTCTCTCTTATCTTCAATTTATCTTATTTATTCTAAATAGTCAATTTTAACAATGTATGCAAATAATAAAAATAAAGAATCAATGGGCTTAGAAAATTTAACAATTAATTCTTCTGAAACTAAAAAATTAGGAAAACTTTTTAGTCAGGATATTTTAAAATATTCTTCAAAAAAACAAGCTGTTATAATTGGCCTAGAAGGAAATTTAGGAAGAAAAATTGCCAAAACTTTACACCAAGTTCCCTTTACCTGTTGAGAATGTCCAATGTTTGGTTTTCTGATGGCGGGTTATTCGCTATATATACATCACTTAAAGGACACTAAGCCAGAGGAAGAAATTGGCTCAAAGATGTCTTAGATAAGTAAAAACAACTTTTTTAGCCTA
>JAAXQB010000144.1 GCA_012329085.1 Methanosarcinales archaeon
ATGAAATTTTATCAACTCTGGAAAGAAGATCCTGAAGCAGCCTATCAGATAGTTGAAAAATGGCAGAACTATCTTAAAAAACAGAGAATAAGACAAGCTCGATCAAGAAGGATAAAAAGAAAAGAACAAATTGAAGCTCTAATGAACTTTATTGATACTAAATTAAATAGAAATAAAGGTTTAAATCAAGCAAAATTACAACTAATCAACTGTCAATTATGTTCAGTGGCTTGAGCAAAAACCCACCCTTCTTAGGGTGGGTCATTTTAATATAGGTTAGTTGCTTAAAGTTATCCCGAAAAATCGATATTAAAGGTTCTTCGATTAACACCTTAGAATTAATGATAGAATTCTCAATCATCAATCCTAGTCAACACTAATCTCTCTAAATAAATAAAAAGACTTAAAAAAAATGTAGTGATCCACGGACAGGTTCCCCTACCCGTGCCTTGTTACGACTTCATTCTAGTTACCAATCTTAGCTTAGGCCTAATTAAATTAAGATTTCGGCTACTACTGGCTTCCCTAATGTGACGGGCGGTGAGTACAAGATTCAGGAACATATTCATCGCCACATGGCTGATTGGCGATTACTAGCGATTCCGGCTTCATGGGGTCGAGTTGCAGACCCCAATCCGAACTGGGACTGGTTTTGATGGGATTAGCTCCGCGTTGCCGCTTGGCAACCCATTGTACCAGCCATTGTATCACGTGTGCAGCCCAGGGTATCAAAGGGCCATGCTGATTTGGCGTCATCCTCGCCTTCCTCCTGGTTATCCCAGGCAGTCCTCTATGACAAATAAAACATAGAGCAAGGGTTGCGCATGTTACCGCATTTAAGCGTGCGTCTCAAGATACATGCTGACGACAACCATGCAGCACCTGCTCGCCTGTCCTTGTGAGAGGGCCTTCTTTTCAGAAGGCTTTCAGGCGAGTACAAACCCTGGTAAGGTTCTCCGCTTATTATCGAATTAAGCCACATGATCCACCGCTTGTGTGAATCCCCGTCTATTCCTTTGAGTTTTAAGCTTGCGCTCGTACTTCCCAGGCGGAACACTTAACGCGTTAGCTTCGCCACTTGAAGGGTCGACACTTCAAGTAGCTAGTGTTCATCGTTTACGGCGTGGACTACAAAGGTATCTAATCTTTTTTGCTCCCCACGCTTTCGTCTCTCAGTGTCAGGGTCACCCCAGCTGGATGCCTTCGCTTTTAGGATTCCGGTCGATATCAACGGATTTCACCCCTACACCGACCGTTCTACCAGCCCCTAATGCCCTCTAGTCAAGAAGTTTTTTTGGCACTTCCAAGGTTGAGCCCTGGATATTTAACCAAAAACTTTCTTAACCACCTACAGACTCTTTACGCCCAATAAATTCGGATAACGCTCGAGGGTCACGTATTACCGCTGCTGCTGGCACGTGATTAGCACCCTCTTATTCCTGGAGTACGCTCACCCGAAGGTTGTTCTTCCAGAAAAGCTTTTTACACCCCGAAGGGCTTCTTCAAGCACGCGGCGTCGCTGCGTCAGGCTTTCGCCCATTGCGCAATATTCTCGACTGCAGCCTCCCGTAGGAGTATGGCCCGTGTCGCAGTGCCATTGTTGGGGAACATGCTCTCACATCCCCTACCCGTCATCGCCTTGGTGAGCCATTACCTCACCAACAAGCTGATAGGCCGCAGACTCATCCCATTCCGGAATACTTGCGTAAACCTTTACCCTTACGGGACTATCAGGAATTAGCCAGCTTTTCAACTGGTTATGCCTGTGAATGGGGTTGATATCTACGTGTTACTAACCCGTTTGCCGGTGCTCCTCACTTGGAAATTCTTAAAAACTCCCAAGCGAAGAGCCCCTTGACTTGCATGCCTTATCCACGCCGCCAGCGTTCATCCTGAGCCAGGATCAAACTCTCAAATAAAAAATATTCTACTAAAAATAATAAAATAAAGTAATTTCGGAATAACTTCAAACAACTAAACTCTGCCAGTTAGCTCTGTAACTATTAACAGAGTAAGCAGTAGCAAACTTTTTGCTCCGCTCAAATTCAACTTTTAAAGTACTTTTTTTATCAACTTACTATATTTCTATCTTACTTTTTTTCTGAGTTTTGTCAACCCCTTGCACTTATTTATACAAAAAAAGTTAAGACAATATTACTTTCATTCAATTCTGAGCCGGAAGAGAGAGTCGAACTCTCGACCTACTGTTTACAAAACAGTTGCTCTGGCCACTGAGCTATTCCGGCACAAACACCATTTTTAGCATTATTGGGTTTATTATTTTGCTGTTAATTTTTCTATTTTTTCCCAGTACTTATCATCTTTTTCTATAATCTTGTTTTCTTGTGAATGCTTTCTTATTTCTTGAAACCAATTAGAGGTTTTTCTATCTACTTTTAAGGTTAAAACTCTAATTTTTAAAAGTATTTTTTCTAAATAATTCTCAAAAAGAAAAGACTTTATGGTTTTTTCTAATTTTAACAAAAAACTATTTTCTATTCTATCTTTTGATTCTTCGGATAATTCTTTTATGACTGGTAGTTTTGTGAGTATAATTATCCCTATACCAAATGTGCTACTTATTAAAATAACTATAGCAATTGTTTCTAACATAAAAGTATAAAACGAAAAACAACAGTGCAAAACTTAAAACATTTTTAAAAAGACACTTTAAGTTGTTGTTTTGCATTTTTAGTTTTTCGTTTTGTGCTTTCTTATATCTCGTATTTTGTAAATCTTTTAAGAATAATATTCTCGCCTAATTTTGAAATACTTTCATTTATTAAATCATTTATCGTCTTCGTATTGTCCTTTATCCATGGCTGAGACATTAAGCAAATTTCTTTTTTGTACTTCTCTAGTTTTCCAATAACAATTTTATCAGCTATTTCTTGCGGCTTACCCATATCAACAAGCTGTTCTAGAAAAACTCTTTTTTCAGCATCTAATGATTCCTGATCAATATCTTCTTCTTTCACAAAAAGAGAATTCGTAGCAACAACCTGCAAACATAACTCATTAGCTAGTTTTTTAAAATCTTCATTCTTAGCAACAAAATCACTTTCACAATTTAATTCTAAAATCACGCCAA
>JAAXQB010000015.1 GCA_012329085.1 Methanosarcinales archaeon
AATGGAGAAAGAGGAGTGATGGTTTTTTTACTATATATAATTTATAAAATAAATATATTTAACACTCATATTCTCTTTGAGAGCTCATTCGAAAAGCTCATTCGAAAAGCTCATTCGGAACGAATGAGCGTATGAGAAAATCTCTGATTTTCGAACGAATGGGCGTAAACACGCATTCTTTCATAATGAGTTATTCAAGACAAGATAGAGAATCCTCTGGCTTCAGCGTTGATATGGAAAGCTCATTCGGAACGAATGAGCGTATGAGAAAATCCTTGATTTTCGAACGAATGAGCGTATGAGAAAATCCTTGATTTTCGAACGAATGAGCGTATGAGAAAATCCTTGATTCAGGAAATTCTCAAAGAGAATTTCCTTCTAAAAATTTCTCCAAAGGAGAAATTTTGTTTTCGAACGAATGAGCGTATGAGAAAATCTTTGATTTTCGATAGCTCATTCAAACGAATAGGTTTAAATACTCAAACTTTTCAAAATAAGTTTAAGAAAATCTTTGATTTTCATTTTCGAACAAACGCGTGTTATCTCGTTTATTAATATTACGATAATTATAAATAAAAAAAAATTAATACTATATAAATCTATCGATTTTTATCAGTACAATAATTTATGAGTGCATAGCGTTTTAGTTATAATTATATTTTATTTAATTTTTGGACAATTTTTGGACAGCCTCTATATGCAATAAAAAAAGAAAAAAATGATACATTTTCAATTAAATCATTATTTTTTTCTTTTTTCTTTTTTCTTAAATATAGATGGCAAATAAATTTCATATGTCCCCTCTTCTTTCATTGCCATAACAAGTTCATCTCGTTCAAGAACTGAATTGATATTAATTTCATAAGAACCAGGCTCCAATATACGAACAGATTCCACTCGTTTTCCTGTTATATCAGGTTTATCTTCTTTTGAAATTTGTGTATTTGTCGAAATTTCTTTTATTAATAAACCTTCATTTTCTTTACTTTCAATAATCTTGGATGGTGCATACATAAATTTCTTTCCTCCGCAATTTGGACACCCAGTAAGAATACATGAATCCCCATCCTTAAAAATCTCTTCGCATTTTGTGCATTTATGTGGCATAATAATATAATGATATTTAATATATGGGTAATAAATGAATTTTAATATATTTAAGTATTAAGGATTTTTAAACGAGAAATTAGAAAGTTTTTTGAACATCAATATAACTTTAAAGTTATATATAATCAAAAATCTCTATTTCAAATCTCCTAATTATTTAAGATTTTTCTTCACTCAAAATAGATATCAACTCATTTATACATGCAACCGCAATTGGAGTTCCACCACGAGTTCCAATATTTGAAATTGAAGGAATATTAGTATTTCTAAGCACTTCCTTAGATTCTGCAGCATTTACAAAACCAACAGGAGTACCAATCACAAGTGCAGGACGAATACCCTTCTCAACAAGTTTACACACAGTAAGAAGTGCAGAAGGTGCATTTCCTATTACAACAATTGCACCATTTAACTTATCGAAACAAGATAAAAATCCTGCCGCCGTTCTTGTAATTTCATGTTTTTGTGCAATTTTAGCATCATCATCCATATCAAGTACGCATATTATATCTGAATTATGATTGGATTTAAGAATGCCAGACTTTACCATATTAATATCAACAAATATTGGCATACCTTTTTTTAATGCAAAAAGACCCGCCTCTATTGAATTATTATTAAATTGCATCAAATGTGCTAGTGTAGAATCACCTGTTGCAATCATACACCTTTGACGAATTCTATCTTCAAGAGTATTATCCCCTACAAATAATCTTGCAATATTTCGTGATTTTGAAGATATTGCTTTTGCCTCTGTAGTTTTTGCACCAATATCTTTACATTCATCTATAAGTTTTTGGTCATACTCAAGCCCAAGTGATTTAGAAACATCTATCATGCCTGAAAAATCTTTTGATTTATTTTCTAAATGTGCATTTTCCAAAGAATTAAGTGTTTGAGAATGTTTTTTATATTCATCCTTTGATGAATTTGTATTAAAATGATGGGCAGAATACTCATATTTTCTATGATATCCTCTTTTTGTAATTATCTTTTTATTTGCCCCATTATCCCATATATGAGAATCCATTGTTCCAATTATAATTGTTGTTCTCATGTCAACCCATTCATTATATTCAAGAATATTTCCAAGTGTTGTAATAATTGAATCTTGTTTGAAATTATCCCTAAGTGCATTTTTAACAAGTCCAACAGGAACTGAATCTTCTCTATATTTTTTTATTATCTCAATGGATTTTGAAAATAACGATTTTCTACCTCTACTTTTTGGATTGTATAATGATAAAATAAAATCAGAAGATGCGGCTGCATCAAGTCTTTTTTCAATTACTTCCCATGGAGTTAAAAGATTGCTTAAACTAATTGTTGCAAAATCATTTATAATTGGTGCCCCAAGTATGCTTGCACATGCCGAAATAGAAGTTATACCAGGTATTACTTCAATATCTACTTTTAGATTGTGTGTTTCTGCAACTTCGAATACAAGTCCTGCCATGCCATATATATTTGCATCTCCTCCACTTATTATTGATACTATATGATTTTTTGCAAGTTCTACAGATTTAGTCGCCCTATCAACTTCTTTTCCCATTGAGCTACGGATTATTTTTTGGGATTTGTTAGTATTAAGTATGCCCTTTATTTGATCCAAATAAGTACCATTTCCAAGAACAAATTCTGATTTGTCAAGTATTTCTTTTGCGTGTATAGACACATGATTTATTGAACCAGGTCCTATTCCTATGATGTATAATTTTCCTTTTGAATATTCCCTATGGGGCGCATGTTCTATACTATCTTTTGATTTCATGATAATTTTTTTTGAATTTTTACCCATAAAAACTCTTTGATTTTCGTCTTGTTCATTTAGCGATTGCAATTGTAATTCTTCCATATGCTTTTTTTTTCATTATTAATTCTTTTTTCTTTGAAATTGCAAGAGCCGCAGGTTCTGCAACACCTTTCAATCCAAATTGTTCAGCTTTAGATTTTGAAGGTGCATCCATTTGATTTAATGGTAATTTTTTTTGAATTGTTACCCATAAAAACTCTTTGATTTTCGTTTTGTTTATTCAGCGATTGCGATTGTAATTCTTCCATATGCTTTTTTTCTCATTATTAATTCTTTTTTATTTGAAATTGCAAGAGCCGCAGGTTCTGCAACACCTTTCAATCCAAATTGTTCAGCTTTAGATTTTGAAGGTGCATCCATTTGATTTAATATTTTATGTGGTATAAAAATTATTTCAATTCCAAGTATATTTGCAGCATCTATTAAACCACCTTCATTTTCTTTCATTTTTGCAGATGCGATTTTTTCTATATCTGTTATATTTTTTCCAATTTCGAATAATGCGTTTTTAATTCCGTTTAGCACTTCTTCTTCTGTGACGCCTTTTCGAGCTCCAATTCCAATAATCATAATATAAATTTTACTTAATTTGTATGTGTTTAACTATTGTAAAAAATTCGTATCAATTTGTGCCAAATTGAATTCTAATTTGCATAATTTATGAACTAATATTTTCAATCATTTTTTTTTAAAATTTCAATGATTTAAAAAAAATCCATGTAAATTTTAATTTTTAAACGATAAAATAGAAATTTTTCGTTTAATTGTTTTATTTTTTGTATATAGCCTATAACATTATCTCTACTTTGTCAGATTGGATACTCATTCAAGCATTCGATATTGATTTTGCTTTTCTGAACGGTTTGAGGTCATATCACCTCGTATGACCGGATTATCTTGTAATAAACATAAGTCAAGCTAAATTTATGTAGTTTATGTTAAACATTAAAGGAACTTCGCCTGCTTGTAAAGGTTTAAACCCAATTTTTAATGATTTTTCTTGATTTGGTTTTAATTCTTCTATTACCATTAATCCTTTTATCTCTACTTCTTTCGAGAAGTTTAAGTTTACATCTTTTGCGTATGTATTTCCTTTGTTTTTTATAGTTAAGTATACTCTCTTCCAATAATTTAAATTGAATGTTCTTTCAAGTAAATCTATTTCTATTTCTGGTGAATGTTTTTTCTTTTATTCTTTTCTGTTCTCACAAGAGTTTTTGTATTTCTTATATAAGTTTTTTGTTCTTTTTTGCGATTTCATGCTTTGAATCAATCTCTAAAGCTTTATCATAGCATTCTATTGCTTTTTCATATTGTTTTAATTCAGTAAGAACAAATCCTTTGTTATTCCATGCATATGCATCCTTTGGATCAATCTCTAAAACTTTATCATAGCATTCTATTGCTTTTTCATATTGTTTTAATTTACGAAGTGCAATTTCTTTCATATACCACGCACCTGCATCCTTTGGATCGATCTCTAAACATTTTATATAATACTCGACCTTCTTTGCCGGATCTTTCTCTTCAACTCCTAAATCAAACCATTCTTTTGCAGTTTTATTCATTATTTTTCTCCTTTATTTTTATACCTCTTTGCCAAAATTTTCTATATTCTTTCACCCTATTTTTAATATAAAACTTCTTCTATATCCATATATTTTGAAAATGCATTCTATATCCTGCCAATCTCTAATCTCTGTATCACGCTATCCTCAACAATCACATTCTTCTCATCGCATACATCATCCACTTCATCCTCAAATTCATCAATCCTCAATTCAAATACATTATTCAACCCCTCAACTGTGTTATCAAACTCCTTCCCATCAAGTATTATATCACTCAATTTCATCTCTAAAGCTTATGGCTGAATATTATTAATCTTACCCCACATTCCGATATTCTTCAATTCTTTTTCATATTTTTTAACAATCAATAAATTGT
>JAAXQB010000088.1 GCA_012329085.1 Methanosarcinales archaeon
AAAGATTTTCTTAAACTCTTTCTAAAAGAACGAGTGATTACGCTCATTCAGAACGAAAATCAAAGATTTTCTCATACGCTCATTCGTTCCGAATGAGCTTTCCGAATGAGCTTTCCGAATGAGCTTTCCGAATGAGCTTTCCGAATGAGCTACACAAAATTGGAAGTTTCTCTGAATATATAATTTTATAAATTATATACTAACGCTCGTTCGTTCCGAACGAGCTATAAAAAAATAAAAATTAATAGAGCACATAACATGAGTATCCTAATAGAAGCAAAAAATGGAAAAATAACAGATGAAATGAAAGCAGTTGCAAACGCAGAAGGCGTTGATGCAGAATTTATTAGAAAAGGAGTTGCAGCAGGTAGAATTGTAATTCCTATTTCACCATACAGAGAAGTAAACTATTGCGGTATTGGAAAAGGGCTTAGAACAAAAGTCAATGCTTCCATTGGAACATCTTCTGATATTACAAATGTTGATACAGAAATAGAAAAAGCACAAGTTGCAGAAAAAGCAGGTGCAGATACTTTAATGGAGTTGTCCACCGGTGGCGATTTTCTTGACATTAGAAAACGGGTAATTGACTCCATTTCCCTTTCTGTAGGTTCTGTCCCATTATATCAAGCATTTATTGAAGCTGCAAGAAAATATGGTGCTGTTGTGGATATGAATGAAGACGAACTCTTTAAAGCAACCATAGACCAAGCAAAACTTGGCACAAATTTTATGGCAATCCATACAGGCATAAATCAAATCACACTTGAACGGCTTAAAAATCAAGGAAGATATGGCGGACTTTGTTCGAGAGGTGGATCATTTATGATTGCATGGATGCAACATAATGAAAAAGAAAATCCATTATATAGTGAGTTTGATTATTTACTTGAAATTATGAAAGAGCATGAAGTAACACTTTCAATGGGTAATGGGATGAGAGCGGGTGCAATACATGATGCAACAGATAGGGCACAAATTCAGGAACTTATCATAAACACAGAACTTGCAGAAAAAGCATATGAAGAAGGCGTTCAAGTAATTATAGAAGGTCCGGGACATGTTCCAATTGATGAAATTGAAGCAAATGTCATAGTTATGAAAAAAATGGGCAATGACAGACCGTTTTATATGTTGGGTCCTCTTGTGTCAGATATTGCTCCGGGATACGATCATATTGTGACTGCAATTGGAGCATCTATATCAAGTGCTGCGGGGGCAGATTTCTTATGCTATGTGACACCTGCTGAACATCTTGCATTGCCAAATGTGGAAGATGTGCGGGTTGGAGTTATAACTTCAAGAATTGCGGCGCATGTTGGAGACATGATTAAGCTTGGAAAACGAGACCAAGACCTTGCAATGGCACGAGCACGAGCTGAACTTAATTGGGATAAAATGTATGAATGTGCAATCGATCCCGCGCATGCAAAAAAAATTCGAGCTGATAGGCCTCCAGAAGATAGTAATGCATGTACAATGTGTGGTGACTATTGTGCAATTAAAATTGTAAATAATACCTATGACCTTTTAAAATAAATATATAGTATATTTATATCAATTATTCCATGAGAAATAAAGGGGGTATTGGAAATGCATATTAATAATAAATTAAACATAAAACCAATAAATAATAAAATTAATTGAATACAATCATGACAAAAAATAAAATAGCAATACTTGCATATTCAGGAGGATTGGATACTTCTGTGTGCATTCCATTACTTAAAGAAAAATATGAATGTGATAAAGTTATAACAGTTTCTGTTGATGTTGGGCAACCAATGAAAGACATACATGAAGCAGATACAAAAGCACAAAAAATAAGTGATAAGCATTATTCCATAGATGCAAAAGAAGAGTTTGTGAGTGATTATATATTTCCACTTATAAAAGCAAATGGAGATTATGAAGGGTATGTACTTGGAACGGCAATTGCACGACCACTTATTGCAAAAAAAGTTGTTGAAATTGCAAAAAAAGAAGGTGCGTCAGTATTAGCACATGGATGCACAGGAAAAGGTAATGATCAGCTTAGGTTTGAGGCAATATTTAGGCTTACCGATATGGAAGTTATTGCACCAATGAGAGATTTAAATCTTACTCGAACATGGGAAATTGAATATGCTAAATCCAAGGGAATTCCTGTTGCTGCAACGACTGATAAACCGTGGAGTGTCGATGAAAATATATGGAGTCGAAGTATAGAAGGCGGAAAATTAGAAGATCCAAGCTTTGTACCTCCTGAAGAAATATTTGAATGGACTACACCTATTTCAAATACGCCTGATGGTGTGATAGTTGAGATTGGATTTGAAAAAGGAGTCCCAACATCCATTGATGGAAAAAAAATGAGTGGCGTGGAATTGATTACCCATCTAAACAATCTTGCAGGAATGCATGGGATTGGAAGAAGTGATTTAATAGAGGATAGGGTGCTTGGGCTTAAAGCACGGGAAAATTATGAGCATCCAGCTGCAACTGTGTTGCTTACAGCACATAAAGACCTTGAACGATTGATACTTACATACAGAGAATTAAAGTTTAAAGTGATGGTTGATATGGAATGGTCGCACCTTGCATATTATGGACTTGTGGATGAACCATTGTATAATGATTTAAATAAATTTATTGATGAAACGCAATTGCGAGTTACAGGGACAGTTTCATTAAGACTTGAAAAGGGGCTTGTGTCTATTGTTTCGAGAAATTCGCCATACGCATTGTATTCTGAAAAATATGTATCTTTTGATAATAATACAATTGACCAAAAAGATGCAGAAGGATTTTCAAAATATCATGGATTTCAGGCACGATTGTATGATAAATTTATAAAATAATTGAATTTATTTACGGATATAAAATAAAGAGTGGTATTAAAAAGATTTGCTTTTGGAAATTACCTATGAAAAACGAAATGTGATAAAAATAGAAAAATTATTAGAAGTGATAAAAAACAAGATGTGGTATTGAAGTGAATGATTATAATAAAAATATAATTTTAAAATAGCATAGTTGTAAAATCAAATAAATTCAAAAAAATTATGCAAGTAAATTGATGATGCGAGAAATTAAAATTTCCACTAACTCATTAACGCCCATTCTCTTTGAGAGCTCGTTCGGAACGAACGAGCGTTAATGAACTCTCAAAGAGAAATATGTTCTATAAAATCTCTGATAGCTCATTCGGAACGAATGAGCGTTATTTGCATTATATACTGAAAAAAAATTCCAATTTCTCGAACAATATTCCAATGAATTATATTCAATATTTATTTATTGGAACCAAACATTTTATCAAATAGTCCAGATTTTTTCTTTTTATGTTCAATTTTACGCGAAGGTGTTCTTTTTGGAATGGGATCGATTTGTACGCCATTATTTAAAGCATCGCCATCATTATTTTCTGCCCGATGATTCAGCTTTCGATTTTCATCAATCGCCATATCACTTTGCATCCCAGGTACATTCGATTGTGCAATAGGTTCTGGTTGTGTTCTAAAAGGTGCATCAACAACAATTGATTGTTCATATTCTAAAGTTGAGTCGGATGCATATTTTAACACATTAACAGACTCCCCTCCATGTTCTGATTTTTTAACACGAATATCCACAAGTATTGGTCGTTCAATATCATTACTTACAATCATAGCAACACCTGGTGGTAACCGCATCAATTCATCTTCCACAGAAGAATTTACACCTTCAAGTCCTTTACTTATTGATTTTAAATCATTTGGATTGGTCACTTTCATGATTATTTGAGTTCCACATTGAGAAAGTACATTTTTATCAATTCTTGCAGGTCTTTGCGATATAACCATTAATCCAAGTCCAAATTTTCTACCTTCTGATGCAACAGTTCTAATTATTTCAGAACTTGCAGTTTTACTAAATCCCCTCTCAGGTGCAAAATTATGTGCTTCTTCTATAATAACCATTCCCGGAGGAATTTTATTTAATTTTCTTGCTTCAAACAGTTTTTTACAAAGTGTAGCCACAATCATGTTTTGCATATCAGGAGAAACACCTTTAAAATCAATAATCGAAGCTTTTCCTTTTCGAAAAAGGTCTTTAATATGTGTAGGATTTGTAGATAAAAGATCTGAATTTTTAAGTTCTTCAAGAAGACGACTTACATGCCATTTAGCTTTACTTTTGTCATTTTTTACTTCAAATATAATGTCATCAAGTGTATAATGCTCCATTTCAGCTTTTAGTTTATCAATTGCTTCATAAAGTATTCCACTATGGGTGCTCGATATATTTTCAAATATTGCCGAAAGGTCTTCTACGCTTAAATTCAATTCATTTAATCTAAATGTTTCATCAGCACTTGGATTTATAACTCTATTTGCTGGCGTATATACTGTAACGCTTGATTCATAGCCTTTTGGAGATATCATATATCTTTTAAAACTTGAATTGCTTTCAGCACAATTTTTTAATGAATGATATTCGCCATGTGGATCAAGAATCAAAAGTGGTATATTTTTATCAAGTAACTCTTCAAGTATAACTCCTGCTGTATATGATTTTCCACTTCCTGTTTTTGCAAGTATGCTACAATGCTTTTGAACAAGACTATTTACACCTAATTTTACAGGAATTGATGTTCCATCAAGATAGCCTAAATACATATCATCTCCAGAAAGTCCAAGTACATTGCAGATTAAATCATTGTCTGCTTTATAAATTGGATCTCCGGGCCTAAATGGAATTGTTGGCGATCTTAAAAGTCCCAATTTGTTTCTTGTACCAATCACCGTTGCTTCTGCAATTATTTTATCTCCACTTTTTTCTTTATCTGTTCTTTTCTTATGCTTTGCCTCTTCAAAAGAATATGAATCACTAGATCGTGTAATTGAAACTACTTGTGAAAGAACCCATCCATCGGTTTCATGCCATGCTTTTATATATTCGTTTCTATGGACTGAAGTACTATCTGAAATTAGAAATTTAAAATCGTATGTGCCTGCCTCTCCGAATATAACTCCTACTGAATTGTATGTTGCCATTTAAAATCTGTATCTATTTTTTAACTTAATACTCATTCTTTTCAAAAACGAATTAGAGAAAATTTTAATAGCCCATTCAGAATGAATGAGTTTAAAAAATCTTTGATTTTTGATTATGCTTAATATATAAACACACATACTTTGAAAAAATGTACATCATTCATTTATTATAAATGATTTGTAAAAAGTTGTAAAATTTTCATTTTTGTGTGTTAAATGCTCATTTTTTTATAGCTCGTTCGGGATGAACGAGCGTTAGTATATAATTTATAAATACATATTTCCGAGAAATTGGAAATTTCTCTTAGCATATAATTTTACAAATTATATACTATTAGAAAAATAAATATGCTCTATAAAATCTTCTATTTTCGTATTATCTGCTCAATGAAAAATTCAATTTTTCGCATTTTTACTATTTTAATAGCCATGATATATAATATAATGGTATAAATTTATGTGCACACAGTATATAAAGATATGTTATACTATATTTTTATTGATTTTTATTAGTATTAAAAGAAGAGTTATATAATTTATGTTAAACGAGAAATTGGAAATTTTCCTGAGTGGATAATTTTATAAATCATATACAATAAAAAAATAATTAGTTTAAGTGAATGCATAATACTTTTAATCATAATATTTTCTGATTGTATTGAAAATGAATAAATATCATTAGCTGAATTGTTAATTAACATATATGGAGCACAAAAAAGAATGGAAACTTTATAATTTAATACAATTACAAACATTCATAAAGTGAACACTATAATAAGAGAACAATCTGATATGAGGACGACTTCTAATATTACTATCATAATTATACATCCCAAGCAAAAATATTCAAATGGAGTGTACGATCACACTTTTCAAGACAAAATGATGTGTCTGAAATGGAAATATAAGTTATTATGTATTTTATGGATAATACACTTTATACAAAAATAAAGATGAGGGGAACTTCTGAAAGCTGAATAAAAAACGAGATGTGTTTGGGGCTTTATCCTATTCCCTCAAAAGAGAAAATTTCAATAGCTCATTCGGAACGAATGAGCGTTTGCTTGTTCAGAATAAATGAGCGTTTGCTTGTTCAGAATAAATGAGCGTTTACCCACTCTCAAAAAGAATGAGCGTTGGAAAAAACCAAATGTTTTTGACAGATTATTCAGAATGAACAATCGTTTATTTATTCAAAATGAACGAGTGTTATTTTGTATTTTGCTTAATTCCCTACACTCTGTGTCCTTTGTGAGTTATACTTTATATAATTTAATATTGCAATTTTCATCTGCATTCATCTGTGTCCAATTCACATTCAATTCATTTCGAGTGCATAACATCAGATTATAAGTATTTTATTAATTTAAACACTCCAATTTTTATATAAGTTTAGAATGTTTTCTTTGATTGAATTTATTTTATATTTATGGTGAATTTCCATTAAGATAAAATTTCGAGATAAAACTCATTCTTTTTGAAAATAAAAAAATGTTGAATAACTAACGCCATAACATATTCTCAATCACTATTTACATGCTTTACAACATGTCCGATTTCTGACAAAATGATTTCATTAAGTGCAAGTGTTACCGCATTTGGAGAACCCGGAAGACAAAATACTACCGCATTATCTATAAGTCCAGCTGTTGCACGAGTAAGTATAACAGATGAACCTATTTGTTGTATGCTTTTATATCTAAAAAGTTCTCCAAAACCATCTAATTCTTTTCTAAACATTGGCTTTATGGCTTCTATTGTAACATCACTATGAGTTAAACCAGTTCCACCTGTTGTAATAATTACATCTGGATTAAATTTTAGTGCATTTTTTATGGCATTTTTTATAGAATCCAATCCATCTTTTATTAGCATATATTTTAAAATTGTATGGCTTTGTTTTGCAATCGCATTATGCATAATTTCCCCTGAAGTGTCGTTTGCATCAGTTGGGTTTGATGCATCTTTATGCAGATTATATCTTGTGCTTGAAATTGTAATTAATATAAATTTGCATGATTTAGAATTATTTTTATGTTTATTTTTTTCTTTGATTTTCATAGTTGTTATTTTTTATAGGATAACAAGTATATGAATCATACGATTAAATATGAAAATTTTATGCATGGATATTGGAACGGGTACTGTGGATATGCTATTTGCAAACACAATAAATGAAATTGAAAACAATTCAGTTTTGATACTACCCTCCCCTACAAGAATTATAGCAAAAAAAATAGAAAAAGCAACTTATAGAGGAAAAAGTATTGTGCTTACAGGATATACGATGGGAGGTGGTCCATCAACTCGTGCAGTAAAAGTTCATCTTAAAAAAGGACTTAAAGTATATGCAACAAAAAATGCCGCACTTACTATAAATGATGATTTTGAAAAATTAAGTTTAATGGGAGTTAAGCTTATTGATGAAAATGAATTAAAATCTTTACCTAATTCTGTATGCGAAATAATTATGCAAGATGTTGATTTAGATGCTATTGAAACTGCATTATCTGTATTTGGGGAAGAGTTGCCATCGCATTTTGCAGTTGCAGTTCAAGATCACGGTTTTTCGCCCAAGGAGAGCAATCGAGTATTTAGATTTAACCATTTTGAAAACATAATTGATAAAGGTGGCGATATTTCTTCTTTTACATATACTCATGAAACAATTCCTCTTTATATGACACGAATAAAAGCTTTATCTGACATACTTAAAAATAAAAAAGCTATATTTATGGATACAGGACCTGCTGCTATATTTGGTGCACTTTTAGATGTAAATGCTACACAGCCTGCAATAGTTGTCAATATTGGAAATGGGCATACGATAGGGGCACTTGTTATTGATTTTAAAATAGTTGCATTATTTGAACATCATACTGGAAAAATAACTGAAAAAAAGATACAAGACTACATCATTCGTCTTGCAGATGGAGATCTTAATTTTAAAGAAGTATTTGAAGATAGGGGGCATGGCTGTTATATTAAAGAATATGTTGGGTTTGAAAATGTTAAATCTGTAATTATAACCGGTCCAAAAAGAGGAATTTTGCAAAATATGAAATTGGAATATATGGACTTCAATTTGAGTAAAAAAATTGTGTTTGCAGCACCTTTTGGGAACATGATGCTTACGGGGTCTTTTGGATTATTAAAAGCATATTTAACACAAGAAAATAAGAATACTAATAGATTGGATGTTTTTTATAACTCGATTAAGAACGATGTGTGCGTTAGTATATAATTTGTAAATACATATTTATAAATACATGTTTCCGAGAAAAAAGGAAATTTCTTTCAGCATATAATTTTTAAAATTATATACTATTGAAAAAAGAAATATGGGCACAATTCTAAAATCTATTGATTTTATACTTTTTACGCCAAATGGGCTCACATAATTAACCAAATATTGCTTTTTAATTAGCTATATATTTATAAAACTTGATATTTAACACTTAAACATTTAAAAATTTTATTTTCAACCCTAAACTCTACTTTTTAGGGAATATATTCAATTCAAGCCTTTCATCCAACATCTGTATTTTTTTTGACACCTCATTAATCAAACTTTCTTCCTTTAAATTAATGTGCTAAATTCCACTATATTTATACAGCAAATCAATTGGTGTTATTTTTACAAATTATGTGCTATTAAAAATTTCTTGAATTATTAAAAGATAGAAAATCATAACTTTTAAATATAGTTCAAACCATGTATAGTTTATAGTTAGAGTGGTTTAATAAAAAATAATATTGAAATAAATTTAATTTTTACGAGATAACGCTCATTCGTTCAATCACGAGCAAACGCTTGTTCATTCTGAACAAGCTGTCGAAAATCAGAGATTTTCTCCTACGCTCATTCGTTCGAAAATCAAAGATTTTCTCATACGCTCATTCGTTCCGAATGAGCTTTCCGAATGAGCTATTAAAATTTTCTCTTAGTACAAATTTTACAAATTATCTACTAACACTCGTTTGTTCCAAATGAGCTATTAAAAAGGAGCCTTTATGATTCCATTAAATGATATGAAACCTGAGACAGAAAGCATAATTTCAAAAATAACTATAGATGAAATAATATATAGAAGACTTGAAATGCTTGGAATTAGAATTGGAAATAAAATAAAAAATGTCACTTCACAACCATTCGGAGGACCTATTGTTATTGAGGTGAATCGAACTCAAATAAGCATAGGCACTGGCATTGCAGAAAAAATATTTGTAGAAAAAATAACAAATGTATAAATAATAGACTTGGTTCGCACAATAAGTCAAAATTTAATTGTTGCATATTGAAATATAAGTTAATGCACAAACCAAGTATATTATAATATAAATTATATATTTATATGCAATTCTAAAAATCGAACTATATGTGTAAAACATAAGTTTTTTAAAAGCATAA
>JAAXQB010000134.1 GCA_012329085.1 Methanosarcinales archaeon
CAATTCAAAAATAAATTCAACCTATCAACCCCATATTTGATATCCAAAGTATAATAAATCCAGTCTCCATGCAAATCATGCCCAATATTATCTTCATCAACAATTCCCATTATTAATTTAGATGTATTTTTATGAATTCTTTGAATTACATTAATTGATAGAGGTAAGGTTATATTTATAATTGGGTCATGTGTGAAATTTGTAAAAGTAATACTGCCAACATATGTTCCTACTGCATTAAATGGTACATTCATAGATACATTGAAGCCAATATTTTCGCCAGATGAAACATTTACCCTATTATTTGGTAAAGTTATCCAATTACCATGCATATCGCCTTGTGTATTTACCATATATGAATAAGCCACATCCAATATTACATTTGTAGTTAAATTATTATTATTATTAATCCAAAAAATATGTTCAATTAAAGTTTCTGGATTTGCTATTCCAATATTCCAATTACATTGTTGTATTAAAATACCATTTAATAATACATTATATGCACTTGCCACATCCAATCTTCCTGCACCTTGTTCTAATACATTAAATCCTATGTCTTTAGCAGAATTTTTTATTGCTGCCTCAAATTCGCATGGAGATAAAGTGGGAATTGCCCCTAATAACAGAGCAGCTGCACCAGCCACATGTGGTGCTGCCATAGAAGTTCCTTGTTTTATAACATATCCATCGATTTTATCTGGTGCTTTTATTGTAACCCCTGGTGCTGCAACATCAACTCCTATTCTCCCATCTCCTGTTGGGCCTCTTGAACTAAAATCTGCTATTCTATCCCACTCATTAGATGCAGCCACGGCTATTGCACCATATGCATTTGCTGGAGATCCTATGGTTCCTTCACCTGCCCCTTCATTTCCAGCAGCAATTGCAACAATGACACCTTGATTTACTGCATTTGTCACTGCCATCGAAAGAGGGTCGGTTCCACATCCTGCCTTTTGCCACCCCCCAAGACTCATACAAATTACATCTGCATAATTATTTACAGACCATTCAATTCCAGATATTATCCATGAACTATAACCACTTCCGGTTTTATCTAACACTCTTGCATTGAATAAAGAAGCTCCATATGCAACACCACCCACATTTGAACTTCGATTGCGATCCCCAGCAGCAATTCCTGCAACATGAGTTCCATGTCCATTAAAATCATAAAGAGTGCCATCATTTGTAAAATCCCGTTCAAGAATGACTTTTCCACCATCTAAATCGGAATGTGATGTGTTAATTCCAGTGTCTAAAATTGAAATATTCACTCCAGTTCCATTGAATCCTTTTTTCCATAACAAATCTGCATTTATCTTTAAATCGCCATAATCTATAGAATAACTTGTTGAAACTGTGGAGGCAATAGGTTCTATCAATTTAACTTTTCTATCTAACCAAACCTTTTCCACATCAGGTCTAGCAACAATAGCATTAATATCATCTGCTAAAACTTTTGTAGATATTGCATTAACAATCCAATGTCGAGTCACATCTTCAGCTTTAATTTGTTGGTGTGATAAAAATCTCATTAATGTATTTTGAGATTGTATTGTTTTGGACCTTATGCCCATTGCATCAAATCTTCCTACATTATTTTCTGAATGTTGCTCTTTTAATACAATTATAATTGGGATTTTTTCATTAGATTTGAGTGCAATCTCTTCTTTTAAATGCATATCAATCTTTAAACTTATATTTTGTAAATATGGTGCTTGTTCTTTAAATTCATATATATTTGGTGCAAGATAGTTTACCCCCATTGTTGATAAATCATCTATTGCCATTGCTGGTATGATAAAGCCTGCAAATATACTGATTGATATTAATGTTGAAAAAAAAAGTGCTATAATTCTTTTATTGAATATATTTAAGTTCATATTTTTTCATTCCAATATTTTGTTTTATTATTATTATTATTATTTTATTATCTTATTATTTTATTAGTTTATAAAATTTTTGACGGCACAATTCCAAAATCTATTGATTTTATACTTTTTACGCATCCGCTTCAAATTAGAGGGTAAATAAATCAAATGAGAGCATGCTAAATTATATTCAGTTTCAGCCACTCAATATCTAATGACAACTAATATTGTATTGAAATAAAAAGTATATTTAAATAAATGATTTAGGCAATATAGATATATACTTTACCATACTTTTTGAAAGAGATACCTTTTTACGCCAAATGGGCGCACATAATAAACCAAATATTGCTTTTTAATTAGCCATATATTTTTAAAACTTGATATTTGGCACTTAAACATTTAAAAATTTGTATATGTTTAGCTTTAAAAGATTTACGAAAAATTAGAAATTTCTCGTAGCATATAATAAACGCTCGTTCTCTTTGAGAACGAGCTTTGCAAATTATATACTATGAAAAAGTGATTGAAAATATTCGTTCACAGGAGATTAATCAATAATTGTCTAATTTATATAAAATATAACTGAATTGGATAATGGACTTGTTGTGTAATAATTTATACTGTCAAAGCATACTGGTTTTTAGAGCTCATTTGGAAAGCTCATTCAGGACGAATGAGCGTATGAGAAAATCTTTGATTCAGGAAATTCTCAATGAGAATTTCCTTCTAAAAATTTCTCCTTTGGAGAAATTTTGTTTTCGAACAAATGGGCGTTTGCGAATTTTCAAAGAGAATGGGCGTTAAAAATAAATTTGACTATAAGCATATCGATTCAATGCATAAACTACTTTCATTTGCAACCCTAAATCTAATGCAAATTAATTTTGAAACAATCTGACAATTAAAAATTGAAAAGTGTTCATTTTAATTTTTTGAACTTAAAGATGAAAATGAAAATGAAAAAGTTCTAATGACACATTTCTATATTTTTTTGGAAAAACCTTAAAAATAATGACAACAATAACAATAGTAATAAACGAAAAAATAAATTATTCTCCAATTCATTCTAAAAGGATGAATGTTAAGTATAATAATCCTACAATATATGTATAATAAAAAAGGTAAAAATGAATAAAAAATATAACGAATTAGATATAAATTGCGAATATCTTTTAAAATCAATGAAGCTCACATCAAATAAAATAAAAAATGTTGCAAAAAGTATTGAAATTGAGCAAGTTAAAAAAATGATTGTATCTATATTAAATGCAAAAAGTATTTTTGTGATGGGAGCAGGCAGATCTGGGCTTATTGGTAAGGCTTTTGCAATGAGACTTATGCATCTTGGGTTTAGTGTATTCGTAGTTGGAGAAACTACGGCACCTGCTGTTAAAAAAGAAGATGTAGTAATTGCAATATCTGGATCTGGTGCAACACATTCAATAACAGATATGTGTAAAGTTGTAAAAGATATAAATGCAGATCTTATCACAGTAACTTCAAATCGTGATTCTTTACTTGGAAATATAGCAGATACCACAATAATCATACCTGGTCGAGATATGGCTGGGACTGATCTTGAAAATTGTAAAGAATATGATGAAAGGCACATAAGAGGAGAATATGCACAACTTTCGCCACTTGGTTCTTCTTTTGAAATTACCACATATGTATTTTTAGATTCAGTGGTTTCAGAGCTTATGCAAATTTTAGATTCATCTGAAGAAGATTTAAAATCAAGACATACTGTTTTAGAATGAAAAATTTATAATTTTATAGAGTTTGTAGATAGACTGTTTGCAATAGTTCTAAATTTTTAATTTGAAATATGCAATAAATTAAAAATATGTAACATATATTTCACTTTCCGCACCCCTATATAATTTAAAAAAATTATTTTTTAACATTAAAAATGATTTATAGTTTTACACCAATCAATATAAATATTAATATAGCTCAATATACAAATATTTTAATAGATTGTTCAGAATGAACAAGCGTATGAGAAAATCTTTGATTTTCGATAGCCTATTTGAAACAAATGGGCGTATATTGGATTTTAGCGAGAATAATCTATTTAAAACTTACAAAATTTAAAGAATCGAGAAATTAGAAATTTCTCTCAGTATATAATTTATAAATTATATACTATTACAAAATTTATAAATTAGTTTTACTATTTTTGGTCATTTGTGCGAAATATAAAATAGATACATTTTAATTGTACATACTTTGTAAAATTATGTACTAAAAAAAATTTCAATTTTTCGTAAGTGTGAAACAGCACACATTATTTTGGAAATTCGAGATAATGCTCATTTGTTCAATCACAAGCAAACGCTCATTTGTTCAATCACAAGCAAACGCTCATTTGTTCCAAATGGGCTATTGAAAATTCCCCCTCAGTATATAATGCGAATAACGCTCATTCTCTTTGAGAATGAGCTATCGGAGATTTTCTAGAACCTATTTCTTTTTCCAAGAAATATGCATTTACAAAATATATGCTAGCACAAAATAAAATACTTTAATAACAAGCATACAATTAAATTATATGTTTTTTCAAAAAACTCCAAGAATTGCAAAAAGTTCATCTGTGCAATTGCTTGAAATTAAATCCAAGCCATATTATATCGTTGCCTCTGTAGAAGTTGGAAATACAACCACTAAATGTATTTTAATTGCAACCAATATGAATACGGGTAAATCAAGTATTGTTTCTAAGTCTGTACGCATGACAAGAGATGTTAGGAAACCAAAAAAAGGAGAAATAATTTTTGGAAAAACACTTAGTGGCGTTGAACTTACACGAGAATCAATAACAGAACTTGTAAAAAATACACTACTTAGTACAATAAAAAAAGCAAATCTTGATATAGAAAAAGATGTGCATTTTGTAGTAAGATCTACTGGAGTTGTTGCAGGATTTAAATCGCCAGAAGAAGTAGGCGAGTTTATAAAAGCATTGGCAGAAGGATGTTTAAGTGCAAACATACCTCCAAAAAAAATGACACCACCAATGAGTATTGAATCCATTCCTAAAATGTTTCAAAAATATAGTCTTCTTGATAAAGTTATATTTGATGGTGCAGTGGCAAGTGTTTTACCCCCTATTGGAGGCACCGGAGTTGAAATTGTTGCTAATGAAATGGAAGGGGAGCTTACAACTGCAGGAATTAAGGAAGGTGCAAAATGGACTGATATTGATTATAGAAATCCATGCGTTTCATTAGATTTTGGGACTACATTAGATGGAAGAATTACAAATTCTGACGCCCCTTATGCAAAAACGATTGGAAATTTTTGTGGATATGCAGGAGCAATTCCTGATGCGATTATTAAAGGAACGGATAGAGTTGATAAAATTACAGGTACTGCTATTGATGTTTTTAATAATAAAAAAATAAGTTCTTTTACGATTATGTTAAAACAACAAAAAATAAAAGAATATGCAGAAAGAATATTAAAATTTATTATCATCGAAAAGGTTCCAGAAAATAGAACTGTATATGGAAGCGTTCCAGTAAATCCTATGGCTGCAAAAG